>JBAXHT010000005.1 GCA_037138755.1 Armatimonadota bacterium
GAGGTTTTTCGCTTGACAGTGCCACCCCATTCCCTTCTGCTTACCCCGCCCACGCCAGTGGCTCGCCGCTAGCGAGAGAAGCAGCCAAACTAGCGTGTACGCCGGGATCGACAAATACCAAACGTTGGAGGATTCTATCGATGATTTTAGTGAAGCGACAACTCCGGACATCAGGTAGGCAATTAACATCAGTCCAACCATTTGCCAGCCGGTGATGATTAGTCTTTTACATTGAATTCTCATAGTTTGTTCCTCTTCGGGTTGCTTGTGGTCGTTGCCTCGAGAGTTCGACTGTGGAGGCCTCCGCAAAAAGGAAGACCGTGCAAGATGGAACGATGGAGGCATGAGGAAGCCCCAGCTTGTTCTCCCCTTTTTTGTGTGCCATGACAGGCGAGTAGCTCGCCATCATCTTTAGACTTCATGTTGATATCCCACGTTTTCCCATCCTTTTCGAGTGTGATGGTCTTCAATTTGAAAGTCTTGAGCTTAATTGAGAAGTAGGTTTCCGAGAGCGGTTTTTCGACTTCGGAAGTGAAGTCCTCAAAGCTCTGGCTGTTAACTTTTACCAGTCGAGCATCGGTTGGAATTGGAGCTTCGGAGAACGAATCGTCATCGGGCAGAACCAACGTTCCATCAATATCTCTGAATCGAATTCCGCATATCTCAAGCAAAAGATATCGGACATCCGCGATCTTACTGTTGTTCCACATCCCAATCAAACCCTTGCGCAGTGAGATGACTACTTCATCGTTTGCGACAAGGTTGAGACCGAAGTTTGATTTTTCTGGTCCATCTATCTCTTTTGAGGCTACCGAACACTCTGCAAATCTAGGCAGTCCAGGAAATTCAAAGTTGGAATTGCAGAAGGCTTCAACCGCGTTTGGATAGTTTGGGAGAATTTTGTTGGAGGCACCCATTAAAAATAGACCCCTCATTTGGAATCGAACGTTGCCAGCAGCTCTTTCGGCAATAGCGAAGTACTTACCTTCCTCTTGCTGAATCGGCATCCGCAACTTGTAACGATCCTCCAGAAGAGAGTTTTCGGAAAACACAATCGAGTTTGTTGCGCGTTCGATGAAAATCTCAGTGTTCTTCACGATATCCCTTCCAATCACGCCGTCTACTCCAAACCTCTCTTTGTACTTTGCAAATTTCTCTTCCGAGAGATCAACGGGATTCGACCTAAGCTTTTGAAGCGAGCTAGATTCAGGCAAATGTGAATCTTCCTCGAAAGAAACTGAATACATCAGATCGCCTTCAACCGCCACCATGGTGTTTTTCACAATCGCATATTTGAGTTCTTCGCGAATACTCGCACAGCAATCTTGCACGAGAACGGAGGAAAGTAGCAGACACACAAACTTCAACTTCACTTCTTCAGGACCCCAGACTCTTGGTACAGTTTGCTCCCAGCGCAATCCAAGAAGATAGAATCGTTCACGAGTTTCTCAAAATGGGTGCTTCTACACTTCTGATCGGACTTTCGATCGCTGGGCGATGTTGTGACTGACCAGCGATCTAAACTCACCTTGGTGTTAACCCGCTGGATTTGAAATGAGCTTCGATGGGTCCTGAAAGCGCGATCGTTGGCTTGCACCTGTGAAGACCCCGGACTTAATAGTCGGCGAACAACTAGGCTTCGACGTGGAGGGTTTTTTCGTGGGTGTAGATGACGGAGCCTTTGGGGGAGCCTTTGGTTCGGCGGACGTATTTTTTGAGGGTGTAGTCCACGGCGACGAAGCCGGCGTGTTTTTGGGTTGAGTTCTGGACGGCGATTTTGGCGGCGAATTCGAGGACTTCGCGGGGGGTGAGTTCGGGTTTGTTGCTGGTGGGGACGAGGACGTGGGCGGATGTGTGGCCTCGGACGTGGAGCCACCAGTCGTTGCTTTTAGCGATCCGGAGGGTGAGATAGTCGTTCGCCTCGGCGTTTTCGCCGTAGAGGACTCGGTGGTTTTTGGGGCCGACAAGCTCGCGGATGCGCTGTCCGTCGAACGGCTTGACCTGTTTGCCGTCGGGAGCCCGGTGGGTTTGGGTGAGGAGCAGTCGTCGCTCTTTGATTTCGGTTTGAGCTTGTTCTATCTCTGTTTTGGTTGTGGCGTCCAGGGCCCTGAATAGGTAGGCGTCGAGGTCGTATTTGATCGCTTTGAGGCGGATGAGTTGGTCTTGGAGGACTCCGATTCTGCCCTTTGCTTTCTTCGCCTTGTCGAAGAGTTTCAGTGCGTTTTCTTTGCCTGAGAGTTCGGGGTTGAGTTTGATTTCGAGTCGACTCCCGTCGTAATCCGGAAGGATGGTTCGGTTCGAGCCTGATGGGAGGTTTGCTGCATAGGCCATCAGGAGCTCGGCTTGGCGTTGCCATTGGCCCGCGCGACCACCCATTTCGATTGCTTCGTGTAGCTCCTGGATGGCAACTTCGCGAGCGAGGATGGCGGCTTCGAGTTGGGCGATGAGCGAGCGTTGGGCGGTATTGAATTCGTGGCCGTTGATCCGCTCACGGTATGCCTGTTCGCAGGCGGCGGAGAAGGTAGGCTTGTCGAGCCATGCAGGGAAGTGATCGACCAGGGAGACCGGATAGGCTCCGTCTTTGAGGTTGTGTCCGGGGTTCCAGGGTTCGGCGGCGCGCTTGTATTTGGAGTGAACGCGTGGTTTTTCGAAGTCGGCTAGGTCTGGCTTTTCGGGATCCAGAACGGGGGGCCAGAGATAGGTTGAGTTGGGCAGAATGGGGCGCGATGATTGTGTGTCTCGGACCCATTTCGCCGCCGAGAGGATGCGGTTTTCTTCGTCGATGAGGATGAGATTAGAGTGCTTGCCCATCAGCTCGGCGATGAGGGTGTGATCGCCGAAGCTGAGGACGAGCACACGGTCAGAGTGCTTCATCGTGATTGCTTCGAGGGTCTTGCCATCGAGGCGGGCTCGGAGTGTTGCGCAGAAAACGGGAGGTTCTCCTGAGTTGCGCGGGCGCTGGGTGACAAAGTGGACGCGGAAGAACTCTGGGTGGCAGCTTATGAGAAGCTGGTGCGCGGTCCCTCGATGGTAGAGTTCGATGACGATGGTGGTCGGGTTTGGTTGCCGGAAACCCTGGACCTTTGCCCCTTGGATGGCTTTGATTTCGTCGGCGATTGCGGCGAGGCAGAGGGCGTCGAAGGGGATCATGTGGAGTTGGGGGTCAGGGGTTTGTGAGAGACTACGGCAGCCCCACCGGTTCGCTAACGCTTACCGACTCCCCAACAAGTAGGGAGTTTTGATTATAGTTCGATCGCTTTAAACACGTTTTCTCTTTTGGAATTGCGCTCCATCAACAGGACTTCCGGCGTGAGGCCTTCTAGCGAGACTTCGGATTCGCCGTTGTTGGAGGTGACTTGCATCCAGACAGTTGCGAGTTTCTGGGCGGCTTTCTCGGGGGTTGTTTCTAGCGGGATGTCTTCTCGGAGGTTTAGCACGGGGTGTTCGGCGCCGGACAGGGAAGCGGTGTGGCGGTGGAGGTGGTAGTCGCCGTCGAAATCCATGACATAGAACTGATCCTTATCGGGCGTTGTTCCTAGCTCAGCGAAAAGGGAGATCGCGAGGGCTGGGGCTGAGGAGAAGTCGTTGAAGGCGGATTTGATGGGTGCAGAGACGGCGGTGACGACGCGTTGGATGGTGACGTCTTGCTCGCTGCGGCTGTAGCCCTCGCGGTGGGCAAACTCCATCGCGGCGGTTCGGATGGCTTCGATGTCGGATTGTTGTCCGAGGCCGGCGAATGCAAGTTTGTCGTAGATCTCAAAAATCTTGGGTGACTGGCGGCGGTATGTGAAGATAACGATTCCAGCGTCGAGCGAGACGGCGAGGACGGCTGCGCCTCGTTCGATGCGCCCTTGGATGTAGGACACCCGGTTGTTCATGCCTTCTTGCCAGTCGTAAGGGGTGAGCATGGTTTGTTCTACGCTCCGATGTCGGTTCTTGCTTGCATTCCGTCGAAATGAATCATTGCGAGTGCCTCGTAGGCTTTGGCTCGCGCTTCTTGTTGGGTAGGCGCGGTGGCGGTGGCGGCAAGGACACGGCCGCCACTGGTTTTGAGTTCACCGCTCTCGAGCTTGGTTCCGGCGTGGAAGACTTTGACGTTTTCGAGAAGCGGATTTATTGTGATGACTTTGCCCTTTTCGTAGTCTCCAGGGTAGCCAGCAGAGGCCGCTACGACGGTGACGGCTGCGTTGTTGAGGATTTCGATTGAGGGAATCGGTTCGCCGCTGGCACAGGCTCGGAGGGCCTCAGCGAAGCCGTTGCCGAGGCGGCTCAGGACGCTTTGGGTTTCGGGGTCACCGAATCGGACATTGTATTCAAGGCACATAGGACCCTTCGCGGTTTGCATCAATCCTGAGAAGAGAACTCCTCGGTACTCGATTCCGTCCTCGCGAAGGGTTTGGAGGATTGGCAAGACGGTTTCGCGCTCGGTTTGCTCGATGATTTCGGCGGTGACCCAGTCAACCGGGGAGAAGGTGCCCATTCCTCCGGTGTTCGGGCCTTGGTCTTGGTCGTGAATGCGTTTATAGTCTTGAGCGACGGGGAGGGAATAGATTTCTATGCCGTTGGTGATTGTGAGGAGGCTGAACTCTTTGCCTTCTAGCTTCTCTTCTAATACCAGCGTCTTTCCGGCTTCACCAAGGGCTTTGAGGGCGTCGATTCCTTCTTCGGCTTCGGCGAGGGTTTCGGCGACGATGACGCCTTTGCCGAGGGCGTTTCCGCTGGCTTTTATGGCGAGTTTTGAGCCCGTGGTGTACTTTGTCTTAGCGTATGCCTTAGCGGCTTCTGCATCAACGAAGACTTGATACTCGGCGGTTGGCACTCCGGCTCTTTGCATCATGGCTTTGCAGAAGGCTTTTGAGCCTTCGAGCTGGGCTCCGGCTCTGCCGGGGCCGAAGCAGAGGATCCCTGCTTCCCGAACGGCGTCGGCAAGGCCGGCGACCAGGGGGTCTTCCGGGCCAACCATTACCAGGTCGATCTCTCGCGCCTTTATCAGGTTGAGGAGCGAGTGGAAGTCGTTTGTAGGGATGTTGACGCACTCAACTTCTTCGGCGATACCTGCGTTGCCAGGGGCACAGATGACCTCCGCCTCTTGGGCGAGCTTCCAGCAAAGGGCATGCTCGCGACCTCCGCTTCCGACGACTAAGATTCGCATCCGCCGATAGTTTGGCATGGATGGGTGTCTTGAGTCTTGTGTGTAGGGTCTTGAGCGGTGCGAAATGAATCTAATGTGCTGGGTGATCCGTATCTATTGATGATGAACTTGTTTCTAGCGCAAGCGGAAAATGCGGGCGGGGCCATTGTAGGATTGCTCTGCTTCGGTCTCTTTGGACTCTTCGTGTTTTTCAGCGGGGTTTTCGTGGTCGGGCAGCAGCACGCCTTTATCATCCAGCGATTCGGGAAATTCTCTCGGGTTGCGCGGGCGGGCTTGAACTTCAAGATTCCGTTCTTGGATATGGTGGCTGGCAAGCTATCGCTTCAGATTCGAGAGCTTGATATTCCCGGTCAGTTTAAGACGAGCGATAACACGTTTGTCACGATGATCTTACGAGTGCAGTACTCGGTCATTCCGGAACGAGCTTCTGATGCGTTCTACAAGCTCCAATCGCCAGAACAGCAGATCAGTGCCTTTGTTTTGAACGTCGTAAGAGGCGAGGTCGCAAAGATGCAACTTAGGGATGTTTTTGAACATCAGGATACGATTGGCACTGCCGTTAACGAGCAACTTTCGCTCTCGATGGCGGAGTTCGGATTCTTGATCCGTAACGCGCTAGTAAACGAAGTTCGTCCGGCTGACGAAGTTGTCACCGCAATGAACCGAGTTGTTGCTTCAGAGAATGAGAAGACTGCGGCTAAGAACCAGGGCGAGGCTCAGAAGCTTCGAACTGTTCTTCATGCTGAGGCAGAGGCGGAAGCGAAGAGGTTGCAGGGTGAAGGTATCGCCGCTCAACGCGAAGCGATTGTGAAGGGGCTTTCAGTTTCGGTCGATAGTTTACGCGGGGCGATGCCCAGTGCCGATCCACAGACGTTGATGAACTTGGTTTTGATCAACCAGTATTTTGACGCTATGCGAGATATCGCTCAGGGCGATAAGGCGAAGGTGATCTTTGTTCCGAGTGGGGCAGGTGCTTACCGAGACGTGAGCGATCAGTTGTTCCAGTCGTTTGTCAATGCTGCGGAGACGACGAACGTGCCGATTCCGCCTTCATTGGGCAAGAAGAAGCAGGGCGATGAAGTGGTTGTGCCACCTCCAGCGCCTCACGTCTGAGACGCGAAGTAGAGTCACTTTAGGTTTGACGGCACTAAACCTAAAGTGGCTTCTGAGGCACCCGATTTAGGTTCAGAAATGCCTCGAAAATGCCCTGAGATTTAGACTGGGCAGTAACCAATAACTCTGTATGTAGCCGTGTCCCTGGCATTTGTCATGGGGCGTGGAACTGGAGAGTTATCATGCCGCTATACGCTTATAAAGCCATTGAACCCGCGACGGGAAGAAATGTATCGTCGACCATTGACGGTGAAAGTGAACTGGCAGTCGCGGCCAAACTTCGTGAGCAGTCTCTCCATATCACTGAGATCAAGATTGCAAAGGTTGCATCAAAGAAGACAATTGGCAAAGGGAAGCTAAAGCCGAAGTCGCTCGTTCTCTTCTCACGTCAGTTTGCAACGATGATCGACGCGGGTATCCCGATTCTTCGATGTCTCGAAATTCTTCAGGGACAGTGTAAAGATCCAATTCTCAAAGAAGCCATTGAAGTGATTACCGTGGACGTTAAGGGCGGAATCACACTCAATGAGGCACTGGCGAAGCACCCTCAAGTCTTCAATAAGCTCTACATCAACATGATCAAGGCGGCTGAACTTGGTGGAATCCTTGATGTCATCTTGGACCGATTGGCTGGCTTCCTAGAGTACGAAGCTGAGGTGAAAGGGAAGATTAAGAGCGCCATGACTTACCCTGTGCTCGTTCTGATCGCTTCGCAGGTGATGTTGTTCGCGATGTTCACCTTCGTGCTTCCGAAATTCAAAGAGATCTTTAGTGGCATGAACGTTGAGATGCCGTTCATCACCAGAACCCTCTTTGCGATGGGTGACTTCATGCAAGCCTACTGGCTCTTGATTGTCGCTGCCGGCGGTGTGGGTTTCGTTGTTTTCAAGAAGTGGGCAAAGACGGACGCTGGACGATACCGAGTTGACTATTGGAAGCTGAGGTTGCCTATTGTTGGCGAGTTGACTCTGAAGATGAGCGTTGCACGGTTTGCACGAACCTTTGGAACACTGCTTAACTCGGGTGTTCCGATGATTCGCTCGCTTGAAATTGTTGGTGAGACTCTTGGCAATGAAGTTCTGTGCAAGGCCGTCGAGGGTACGCGCTCTAGCCTTCGAGAAGGAAACAAGCTCTCGGTTCCTCTGACCGCCTGCAACCTGTTCCCAACCCTGGTCACTACCATGATCGACGTTGGTGAGGAAACGGGTCGTTTGCCGGAGATGTTGGTCAAGGTTGGCGATTTTTACGATATGGAAGTTGAGTCAGCGGTTAAGGGACTCACTTCGTTGATCGAGCCGCTGCTGATCATGTTCCTCGGTGGCGTCGTTGGCTTTATCGCCATCTCGATCATGGTTCCGATGTTCGGAATTGTCAACCAGATTAAGTGAAAAACGCACAGGATGTGCCTCGACCTAAAGATTCAAGGAAGGATATGCAACCAAACCAACTGAACAACGACGCCGAAGAGCTGGTACTCCGTTACCTGGAGCACCCTCGGCCGGAGCTCAAAGACCTGATTATGGTGACTTACACCGGATTGGTCGAGCGGACGGCGCGCAAGTTTTCGGGCATCGAGGCGTTCGAGGATTTGGTACAGGTGGGCTACATTGGCTTGCTGAACGCCTTGGGCAAGTTTGATCCAACTGCGGGAGTTCGGTTTAACACTTATGCAACCTATCTGGTGGCGGGAGAGATCAAGCATTATCTGCGCGATAAGTCGCAGACGATCCGTCAGCCAGCTTGGCTCCAAGAGCTACGTCACAAAGTCAACCGCGCAGCCGCTGCTTTGCAGACAGAATTGAATCGAGTGCCGACTGAGCGAGAGATCGCGGATGCGATTGGCATCAGCGAGAGCTCGGTGCATGAAGTGATTGTCACTCAGGACCTGCTTCGAGTAGGTTCGCTGGACTCTATGAACAACCCGGAAGATGACAGCGAGAGCGAAATCGACAAGATCGATGCCGCGGCGTTTTCGCCTGAGCAGCTGTCAGTTGAGGATCGCGTCGTTCTAGAAGCGGCGATGGGTCAGCTACGAGACCTTGAGAAGCAAGTTCTGACAATGTTCCACTTTGACGCGATGAATCAGACCGAGATCGCTTCGAAACTTGACATCTCGTGCAACTATGTTTCGCACATCCTTCGGCAGAGCCTTTCGAAGTTGCGTAAGATTTTGACAACCGAGGAAACCAAGGATCGGATGCTTCGAAGGCAGGAGACTTCCGGAGGGGCGGATGTGATTGATGCAGCTAGTGGTGCGTACACTGAGGCGTATTTCAAGACTCGGCTTGAAGAAGAACTTCATCGGGCGTCGTTCGAAAAGACTGTCGTCGCATTGATGCTCGTGGACTTCCAAGGCTTGGAGGGGCTGCGAAAGTTTTATGGGGAGCAATCGGTTTTGGATTTCTTGGCGGACGCCGCCGAGTTCTTCCGAGATAATGTGCGACGGCTTGACGTGGTGGCAAGATATGGCTCGACCGGATTTGCGATCATCCTTCCCAGTGGCGGAAAGAACATTCAGCTAGTGAAGGACCGGTTGCACAATCGGTTGATGGACTGGGTTTCCGGTCGATATGGCTCAACCGGTGCGATTCAGACGTTGATTGGCGAAGCAATTTCACCCGTCGACGGCAAAGGAGCAGTAGAACTGACAGCGAAGGCCCAAGGCCTCATGGCAGCTTCCTCTCGGATTGCAGCCTAGTTGGTAGCTGTCGCGACGGCGGTCCATCGAACAGGCTCGTATAGGTAAGCGCTTGTGCGCTGATCCTTGGTCCATACAAGCACATATTTGTCGATGGGGGCGACATACGCGTTACCGTCCGTCGTGATCTGTCCGCCAGTCTTAAGGTTCTTGACCACTGTCGAACCCTTCTGACGGACTACGGCGACAGAACTGCCGTCCTTGAGGTCCACCGACTTGGACCGAGTTTCAAAGAGGTTCTTTCTCAGACCCGAGCCGAGGTCGATTTGGCCGACGATGTAAGTGTTGTAGCTGGTCGACTCCAAGAAGTAGCCACCTCGGAAGTAACTGATCAGATTTGTGCCGAGGGGCGAGAACTCGAATGTGCCGTTGTTATCCGAAAAACTTCCGAGTCCCCATGTCCCGCCATCAGCGGACACGACAGAAAGCCGATCTCGAACAAGAAATAGGCGGTCATCAATGTTTTTGAGGGCAGAAGTGAATCCTTTAAAGCGGCCCAAGAATTTGGGTCGAGGGTTTGGCTGTGCGAGGTCGACCTCAATCAAAGCTTCGAGCCATGTTTTGCCGTCGGCGTCGGTCCAACGCGGTAGAAAATAGCATTTGGAGCCTAGTCTGAGCGAGCCGCTGAGTGCATCCGAGTTTTTCTTGCGCTTGTTGGTCTTGAATAGATCAAGGGTCTTAAGGATCTCGTCTCGTGAGAAAGCTCGGGGAGAAACGGCAATTTCTCCAAGCTTTGTGGTCACAGCGTCTTTGCCATCACGGACTGTGAGCCCGCGATCATCCCAAACTGCCCAGCGTTGGTCTCGGCGGAAAGCGATATGGGGAACAACTTTCTCGGAGGTCGGGTCTGTATCAGCGTCAAAGGCGTACGCTTTGCCATCAACTTCAACGCTGATCTTTTTCCCTTCTACTTTGAGAGTCGGGAGTGACGGTTTTTGCGTCTGAATAAGTGCGGTTGCGACGACGAGCGGAAGCATAATGGAACTCTGAATCAATGGAATGTCAAGATTGTCCCCGGTTTGACGCTGACCTTGGTCGATGTCGCGACGGAAAAATGAATCCCTTGAGGAAAGAGACGGCGATGCAGGTCGTACAGATTCACGGAATTCGGGCGATTTGCATTTTTAACGGCTTTCGAGAGGAGCTCATTCACAACCGACTGATGACCGAGGACGCTAAGCGAACAAACAGAATTAGACCTTGACGGTTTTCCAGTGTCCATTGCGCCACGAGAAACCACACAGAACGCCTTGAATTCCCTGGGTTACCGACATGGAAATCCAAGCGCCCTTTGCTCCTAGCGCCAGACCGATCGGGAGCTTAAGACTCAGAAGAAGGGGAGAACCTGCGGAAAGGGCGAGAATCGTTGCCAATGGGACGCGCATGAACCAGAGTGCAATGATACTGATCCAAAGAGGGTGCTTTGTCTCGCCGGCACCTTGGAGACCACCGTTCAACACCATGGCAAGGCAGAACAGGGGTTCTGTGATGCACAAGAATCGAACGATAGAGACAAGCTCCACCTGTACATCCGGCTTGCTGCCAACCAACATGTGTGCAAAGGACGGAACAGCGAAATAGATAGGCGCGGCCAGGAGAGCCGCGATTGTAAAGGAAACAATTCCGCCAATCCAGCCAATCGACTCTGCCCGCGCCGGGTCTTTCGCTCCGAGCGACTGTCCGACGAGTGATGAAACGGCCGCGCTAATGCCGAATGCTGGAGCAAACATCATCATCTCGATGGCGAAACCAGTTGTCATGGCGGCGATAGCCGCCTCCCCATTGGAAAGGCTGCTCAGTACTACGGTAAAAACGAGCAACGATAGAGTGCGAAGGATCGCCTGGAAGCCTGACGGGATGGAAATCTTGAGGATGCGCTTAAGCCAGTCAAGGCTTGGTGGTTTGAACGAAATGTGCGCCTTGAGGACTGAGTGGCGGGCATACCAGATGTAGAAGAACAAGGAAAAGATGACGCTAGAACTCAACGCGATTCCAGCTCCTAGCAGCCCCATATTGAGATAGTAGACTAAGAGGTAATTCAAACCGATGTGGATCGGTACTTGGAGTCCAGTGAGGACCATGGGGGCGACCGAATTTCCGATGCTCCTCAGTGCGGATGCCAGTGTCTGGTTCACGCACATGGCCGGCAACCCCACTGAGTAAGCCAGAAGAAACTGAATCATCATCCGTTTCGCGTCGAGCGAGGTTTCAGGCAAGATGATATGTGCAGCCATCGGAGCGGTGATTGCCGAGATCAGCCCCAGGACAAGCCCGACGTACACCGAAACTCTCACTGCTTGATCAGCTCCAACCTGGACTTCTTCGAACTCTCGCGCACCGTAGGCTCGGCTGATGATTGCTCCGGCTCCGATTCCCACAGAAAAGGCGAGGGAGAACAGCATGAAGATCACGCTGACGGCGGCACCGTGTGCAGTCAGAGCGGCCCGGGGGAGAGTGCCGATGAAGAATCTGTCCAGAAGGGAGTTGATGACTCCGAGCAAGTTAAGCGTCACCACTGGCCAACTGAGTTCCCAGAGCGCCTTAGCGAGGTTTTCGGCGGGCTTGGGTGTCGTGGTCATCGGTAAACTGGACTCATGAAATTCTACGCGCCGTTGGTCTTGGCGTTGCTCATTGCTGGCTGCAGTCCGGAGCGGGGAGCGAACGTCGATTTCAAAGCTTCGCCGCTCAAGCCAGGTGGGGATGTTACCTTCTCGAAGGAGTACGCAGGAAAGCCGGCGTTGATCTACATCTGGGCTACATGGTGCGGCCCATGTCGAATGGTTGCCCCGAAAATTGAAGATTTGAAAAAGGAGTACGAATCAAAGGGAATTGCATTTATTGCCTTGGCCCAAGATGGAATGGCAGCGGTGAGAAAGTTTGAAGCAGCTACACCACACGACCTCGACGTAATTGCAGACACCACCGGAACTATAACGCGGTCCGTGGATGTGAGTGCCATTCCTGTTATCGTTGTGGTTGACTCAGACCATAACACCGTTGCTTACGAGCAAGGGGTACCAACCGACGACTACGCCGCGATAAGGGCAGCTCTCAATGCGGTCGCCAAGAAGTAATGCTTTGGCGTGAATCCTACACTCCGATCGTCTCTCGTGGGCCCGTACTGACTCCATTTGCGCAAGAGACCTTGCCTGTAATCGGCTCCGCATCTTTGGAATCGGGACGCGAAGTTGAAATCTGGTGGAGACTATTCGAAGAGGATTTTCCGGGAGAGGCAATCGAGATAATGCCAGCATCTCTCGCTAGCGAAGCGTTGTGTTTGCGACCTCCATCGAGGCACACCAGAATTCGGTTCGATGACCTTGGCTCAAAAATACTCAGCGAATCTGATCGATCCAGGGCTTTTTGTTCGATCATCGATTCCGGGACCGCCAGGATCATCGTGATCGGGCCTCCGACCGAGGAAGTGTGGGACGAAGTCTCCACGCTGTGGCGATCCGTTAGAACTTTAACGGGCGAGGGCTGCTGAGCACGCGAGCAGAAGCTGGAGGCCGGAATGAGAACTCAATACTGTTGATTGATTGCGTCAACCGATTTCCAAACGTATCAAGCGGAAAGCTCACTGTAGTATCAACTTCTCGCACCTGCGAACCTACGGTCTCTCACTTAAAAATTCGAGCCGAATCGAGTTGCCAGAACCCGTTGGAGTCCTGAACTAGATCGAATCGAGCGTATCGACTGTTATCGGGAAGGGCTTGCCAAATGACCTGGGTGTCACCGGCGGGCGACTCTTCGCCTTGGAAAGCAAAACCGGGTAGCCAGTCTCTTGACCCGACGTTTCCGCTCATTCCCGACTGCATGGCTAGGTTGATGAGCGTTGCCGGAACGCCCTGAATGGGCTCCCGGAGTGCGTTGACAAAGTCCTTGCGGTAGTCGACATTTCGGGGGTTTCGCTCAGTGTCGTATTGGGCGACGCTGTATTCGTTTCGAGTTGGATCGTACGCCCAGACGCGCCGTCCATCAGCGACGATTCTTTGCATGAGAGTCACGCCTCGGTAGGTAGTCAGTTCGGCTTTGGCGAGTTCACCTGAGGCACTTGCGTCATCATACAGTCGAAGAACCCCGATGTAGTTGGTTACGTTCGTTCCGATCCTCTCTGCGGTATCGATCCGAGCGACGTACGAGTACGCCATTGGATTCGTGGAATCCGGAAGATGCATGTTGTTGAGTGCGTCGGTGAGCTGGCTTCGACACTCAAGGTCGGTCATCACTCGCGGCATTTGGGAAAATGCACCTGATGCGATCAGGGCGAGTCCGGCGATCCATGCAACTCTCATTCTCAAATCCTTTGAAGGGCCAACACATCATTATGTTCCTTGTTTGAAGTGTCCCCTTGGGCCATTTGGGCTAAAATATTTGTTCACAGCATCAATCCCTTGGTCAGGGAGGTTTTTCTCATGGCAGAACGTTACGAAGATTCCTATCTTTATCGCTTGCGGCACTCCGCCGCCCACCTGCTTGCTCAGGCGGTTACTGAGCTTTACCCCGGCGCAAAACTCTCGATCGGCCCACCGATAGAATACGGCTTTTACTACGACATCGACTTTCCGTCTCCGTTGCGAGAAGAAGATCTGCCTGCTCTGGAAGCGAAGATGAAGGAGCTGGCGAAGCTCGACCAGCGAATCGAGCGATCAGAGGTCTCGCGTGAGGAAGCTCGGGCATTGATTCTCGATTCTTCCATTCCGTGCATGGGTGAGGAGGTTGCGGAGTACAAGTTGCAACTTCTAGATGCGGTTCCGGCGGGCGAGAAGATCAGCTTCTACAACCAGCAACGGACTGATCGCGAGGGCGTTCAACATCGCTTTTTGGACTTGTGCCGGGGGCCCCACGTTGATTCGACCAAGGAAATCAAAGCGTTCAAGTTAATGTCGATCGCCGGGGCATATTGGCGCGGCGATGTCAAGAACAAGCAGCTCACGCGAATCTACGGAACGGCGTTTGAAACCAAGGAAGAGCTTGAGGCACATCTGGAGATGATTGAGGAGGCCAAGCGGCGCGACCACCGAGTTTTGGGTCGCGAGTTGGGGCTGTTCATGTTCTCGCCAAGAGTCGGTGTCGGGTTGCCGCTTTGGCTGCCAAAGGGTGCTCAGCTTCGCATGACGATGATTGACTTCCTGAACAAGGAGCAAATGCGCCGAGGCTACCAGCCGGTCGTGACTCCGCACCTAGGAAACTCCAAACTCTGGGACGTGAGCGGACACACGATTGCTTACAAGGACAAGATGTTCCCGTTCATGACGGACGATGAGAAGGAGACCTTCATTCTCAAGCCGATGAACTGTCCGTTCCATATCGAGATTTATCGCTCTTCACTCCGATCATATCGCGATCTTCCGGTTCGATTGGCGGAGATGGGGACGGTTTACCGATATGAGCAGAGCGGAGAGGTTGCGGGGATTATGCGTGCTCGTGGGTTTACCCAGGACGATGCTCACCTCTTTGTTCGACCAGACCAGCTTGTTGAGGAATTCACCTTAGTTGTGGACCTGATTCAAACAGTTCTTGGAAAGCTCGGACTGACCTCGTTCAGAGCCCGTGTGGGCACGAAGGATCCGGCGTCGGATAAATACATCGGCCACGACGAAAACTGGGAGCTTGCGACCAACGCGATTTTCGAGGCGTGCCGCGTGAAAGGGCTAGAGTATGAAGTTTCGCCTGGCGACGCAGCGTTTTACGGTCCAAAGCTGGATATTGTCATCAAAGACGCGCTGGGTCGTGATTGGCAGATGGGAACTGTTCAAGTGGATTACAACTTGCCAGAGCGGTTCGAACTTGAGTACATCGGTGAGGATAGCAAGCCGCACCGGCCGATCATGATACACCGAGCCCCGTTTGGATCACTTGAACGCATGATTGGGTTGCTGACCGAGCAATACGCCGGTGCCTTCCCCTTCTGGCTCTCCCCAGTTCAGATTGCGATTCTGCCGATCGCGGATCGACACAACGAGAAAGCTCATGAGCTATTTGTCCAACTTCGGGACGAGTACGGTTATCGCTGCGAAGTCGACGATCGACGAGAGACTCTTGGTAAGAAGATTCGGGACAACCAAATGCAAAAGGTTCCGTACATGCTGATTCTTGGGGACAAGGATATCGAGGCAGGTACCGTTGGAGTAAGGAGCCGAGAAGAGGGTGACTTGGGGGCGATGACCATCGAGTCGTTTGTGGGTCAGGCTCCAGCCTTGTAAAGTAGAATACGTCTATGAAAATACAGAATTCTCTCGCCCTGCTTTGTTTTGTAGTGGTCGCGGGTTGCCAGAAGGCCGAGCCACAACCGAAGTTGACACTTCTAGAAGCCGCGGAGGCGGGAAACCTCGAAGTGATTAAGGAGCGGATCAAAGAAGGATCTGACGTAAATACTCCTCAGAAATCGACGGGAGCTACCGCGCTGATGCTGGCGGCAGGTAGGGGAAAGATTCCAATTGTTGAGGAGCTGATCAAGAGTGGAGCAAAGGTTAATGAAGTCAATGCTCGGGGCTACAATGCAGCATTAATCGCTGTCGGAAACGACGACGTCGAGATGGTCAAGTTCTTGAAGTCCAAAGGAGCTGATCTTAACGCAAAGTCTAAGCAAGGATATTCCGCTTACTACATTGCAAAGATGTACAAGTTCGAAGCGATGATGCAATATCTCAAGTCAGTCGGAGCCGATACTTCCGATCCGAAACTAAACATTATTCGGAAGGCACCCACCAAGGGCTAACTCAATCAAGTGGAAACGCGAAGAACGGTGATTACATACGAGCAATCACCGTTCTTTGTGTTTTAATTGTTAAATTCCTGCAGCACCATCAGGTCCCACTGGTGGCATCGCATTGTTTGCTTTGCCTCCTTTCGGAGCCTTTTCACCTGGCGCGGGAGCCTTCGGCATTTGATCTGCCGGAGTTCCCGCCGGAGCTCCCTCACCGCAACCGGTGAGGGAGATGGCAAGCATCCAAACGAATCCGAGGATGCTTAGGCGTCTCATTGGCAAATGCCGTTGTTAACCATGTTGACCACGTTCTCGAGGTCAGGTCGGAAGAACGACAGGTAGAACGGTGAGGTCGTCGATGACTGGCATCGAAGTCCTGCCGCGAAGGTACCGTTTGCGGCAAACGAGCCTGGCGTGTTGTTGGTGAAGCCACTGCTGTTTCGAATGAACTTTGCCGACGTGTCCGTGTACGAGTACATCATTCCACCCGAGTACAGGTTGAAACCTGCTCCGAAGTTTGCAATTGCATCTCCTCGGTTGCTGGACGGAAGAGCCGAACCTGCCTGAGGTGCGCCGCTCGCGTTGAATCGGCATGCCTGAGGATTTGGAGCGGTATTGCCGCAGAAGAGAGCCGGGCTTGGGAAGGTCCCACCTTTGAAGTTCTGCTTACCGGAACCAGGCCAGTAGAGAGGAACTCGTGAAGGGGAAGCGACTGCAGTTGTGCTGTACAGACTCAAAAGACCGTTCATGGTCATGCTCGCCGGAGCTGGGGTCCGCACGTAAGGAACGGATCCACCGTAGACATCAACGACTGGAAGTCCAGTCATCTGGAGCATGTCGAAATTCTTTCGATATGGCTGGGTTGAGTTGTGTACGCCTTGGCCGTCGATGTTGGCGTATGAAGGATCGTCTGCGCCAGCCGGAAGTGTGGTGACCCACCAGTAACCAGCAGGAATAACTCCGCCGACCGAGAGGGCTTGACCAGCAAGACCGTAACCAGCTGGGCTTCCGTCATCCACCGAGAAGGCAGAGGGGAAGTTGTCATCAGCGTCTGTGGTGTAGATGATGGTGGATGTAGCGTTTTGCTTGATGTTGGAGATGGACGAAGCCTTCTTAGCAGCATCTTTTGCTTGAGCAAAAACGGGGAAGAGGATGGCTGCGAGGATTGCGATGATGGCGATGACCACCAGCAACTCGATGAGTGTAAATGCACGATTTCGCATGAGAATCAATCTTTGACCCGAGGGTCGAAGTCCATGCATTATATCAAAGAGTTTAAGAATTGTTTAGGCTTTTCGCTAAAATTTCTTAAAATGGGAACTTCTAGAATGCCGCGTCGTAGAAGCGGCCGCGAAAACCCAGTAGTTTCACGTTATCCGACGTGGGATGCACCCTATTCGTTAACAGCAAGCCAAAGTTGCCGGTGACTGGATCAATCCAGATACTGGTTCCGGTGTAGCCGGTGTGGCCGTAGGTCGTTGGGCCCAGCTTGGTGCCGGCGGAAGAGCCGGTTTCGGATTTCGTGTCCCAGCCAAGGGCTCGGGTGCTTGTGGAGGCTTGTCGTTTTGTGAAATCGGTTCTGAGACTAGAGTTAATCACAAGCGGTTTAGCCGCGCAATAGTTCTCGGTGAAGCGGGCGAGGTCCTTAAGTGTGGCAAAGAGCCCGGCGTGACCAGCGACGCCACCCATGGCGGTTGCGGTCGGGTCGTGGACTTCGGCTTGGATGAACTCGGGGTCGTTTCCGTAGAGCTTGATGGAACCAAGGTCGCCATGGCGGAGGCGGCGCATGGTTTTTCGCCAGTCTTCGGTGCGCTCAGTGGGGGCACAGTTCTGGCGATCGGTTGGGCCGATCATTGTCGGGACTCCTAGAGTAAAGTAGCCCGTTTGGTGAAGGCCGAGTGGCTCGGCGATGCGTTTGCGGAACAGTTGATCGAGTGAACCGCCGAGCACTCTATTCAGTGCCTCATCCATGAGAATCATACTGAGATCGCTGTAGATTGTTTTCGAGCCCGTGAAATAGGTCAGTTTCTCGTCGAAGATCTGCCTGAGAACCTCTTCCCGGGTTCGACAGGTTTTGTAGTAGGCCCGAAACGCGATCAGCCCTGAGTTGTGGACCATGAGGTTCCGGAATGTGATCCCTTGCTTGTCGTTGACGCCGAACTCAGGGATGATTTTTGCGACGGGCCAGTCGAGATCCAGTTTGCTATTCTGAACCGCAAGCATTGTGAGCGTGGTTGTGGAAACTACTTTGCTGACGCTTGCAAGGTCCCATAGGGTGTGTTTGTCTACCGGCTTTGAGTCCGGACAGTAAGTCTGTCTGCCGATATAGCCTTCTTCGATGATTCCGTTTCTGCGAACGAAATAGGCGGCGCCAGGAAAGGTGCCGTCGGTGATCGCGTCGCTAAGCAGTTGCTGGAGCTTCGTCATCGTGCGGAATGAACAGTAGAGTCAGGACTCCGGGGATGCCGAAGAGAAGGGCCAGGAGGAACGTGGTGACGTAGCCAAAGTTCACGACCAAGACGCCGCTCAAGATTCCGGCGAGAGCGATGATCGATCCGCCGATTCCGGTTCCGATCGCATAGTGGGCGGTTGGATAGTTGCCCCGCTGGGCGACGCGCATCAGGTAGACCGAATAGCCAGCGTAGCCGAGCCCGTAGCCAAATTGATCGGCGAATTCTATCACCGAAATGACCAACATACTGGTTGGTTGCATGATCGCGGCTACAAGATAAAGCGTGATCGGCAGATGCATGAGGATCGCGATCGTCCAGAAGCCTTTCTTGAGGCCGATTTTGCTGACGAGGATTCCACCAATGATTCCGCCGCAGATGATTCCAATCATGCCAACGGTTCCTTTGACAAGGCCGATTTGAGAGTTGTCAAACGCCAGCCCTCCGCCAGTCAACGGGTCCTTGAGGAATAGCGGTACAGCTTTATTTACCATTGCCTCAGCGAAACGGTAGAAGAACATGAAGGCGACAATCGCCCAGATTCCGCTTTGACGGAAGAAGGTTGCGAGCGAAGCTCCCATTTCTGAACCGACCAGCAGCCTTCGTATCAGAAGATAGAGGAATCCGGTGAGAGGTGCGCAGATGAAAAGCTGGACAATTTCGCCATTCAGGCCCGTGAGGCCCGACTGCATGTGCACAAATTCCGCGGGAGACTTGAGGACCCACCCCTTCCACTTTTCCTGGTCGCCAGCGAAGAGGTGTAGGCTGATTCGCAGTAGCGAACTGAGGGCGAAGTAGGAGGTCCCATAGAGTCCCAGGATCGTGAAGGTCCTAGCAAGGTTAGGCTTGAATTCCAAGCGCTGCTGTTCAGATGGTTCGGTATCCGCGGCAGGAAAAGGAAGGGACTTGCGCGAGAAAAGAGCCAACACCCCGTAAAGAAGAGCGACACCAAAGAACGAGATGGCCCATGCAACTGGCGCGGTTAAACGTCGTTGCAGACCGGCAGATTCAAAAGTATCCGAGGGATCACTTGAGGGATAGGTCGCCGGAACCCAATTTCCACGCGCAGGATTCGGGTCCGCTAGAGCGGAGCTTTGTCGATACAGCCCAAGGGGATACTTCTTTTCTCCCAAGGAAACCACGCCGTTCGAAAACAGCACACGAGAGACATCTCCGCCGACCGCAATTGGCTTTTCGTCTGCCCCGAGGAGCTTTTTGCCGTCTGCGGCGACCAGCTCTCCTTGGTCAACGTGAACCTTCAGCTCTTTCGTGTAACTCGATCCTTCGTTGGTCTTTTTGTCAGATTTGATGTAAGCGTCCGTTGCGCTCTTGATGTAGAGGTGTCCGCCCGTCGTGATTGTTCCGTTGTTAAAGGACATCAACTGTCCCGCAATAAAGGGAACCAGACCAGCCGCTAAAAGCCGTCCCGCACGGAATGAAGCTGTTTGAATGCCAGCGAAACGAGCCTGGATTTCTTTGGTGAAGGCAAGAAGATAAAAACCGTCGGTTGCAATATTCGTCAGCGCAGAACAGAATGCTGCTGCGGCCATAAAGATCAGAGAGACTGAAAACGCTTTTGCGGCCGGGAGAAGCAGAAATGGTAGCAGCGCGAGCAGGATCGTCAGGACAAACTGACCGCCGAGCACCCACTTGCGTTTTGCCGCACTCAGATCAACAAGCGGTCCTAGCAAGAACTGAAGACCCCAAGGCAGTGCCAGCAAGGACGTCCATTTCGCCACTTCCTCATTAGGGATTCCAAAGTCCTTATAGAAGAGCGTTGAAACATCCTGAATCAGAACGACCGGGATGGCTTGTAGCACGTAGAGAACCGGAACGTACTTCCACGGGTTCGGGCCAGAGTCTGGGGCGACTGGCTGGATGCTGGCTTCGGTGTCGGCACTCATCAGAACTTGGATGAGCATACATGAAACGCGCCCGGCTATTGCCGAGCGCGCTATCCTTCCAAGCCCACCGGACCCGTTTTTGGTCAGTTCCAGTGTAATCAATCAATATGCCGTTGCGGGCAGTCTCACCCTTGTTTGAGACATGTTCATGTTAACTGCAGAGCTATGCCACTCAGAGGTTTTTGGCGTTGAACTGGTAGTTCAACGGAGGAAATCATGGGAGATTTGCGAGGGTTAGTTCGGGCAGAGCCCGCTTCATTCCAGTTCACTGCCAGCTCTCATCTTTAGCCGTGTAATCGGCGTAGTCGATGGTACTGTACAGTTCCTGGCGAGTTCGCATTTTTTCGATCCAGCCCCTTTGAGTGCCAGTTGCCAAAAGCTCGCTGTAGAACTCCTCGACCGCCCTTAGCATGACTCGCAACGCGGTGACCGGGAAGATGACCATGTTGTATCCAAGGTTTTCAAATTCCTTCGCGGTGATCAGGGGAGTCTTTCCAAACTCAGTCATATTGGCAAGAAGTGGCGCATCAACGCCTTTTCGGAACTGCTCGAACTCTTGTTCCGTCGTCAGACCCTCCGGAAAAATCGCGTCGGCTCCAGCCTGGGTGTAGGCCTTGGCCCTGTCAATTGCGGCTTCGATCCCCTCAACGCCGTAGGCGTCAGTTCTCGCAATGATGATGAAACTGCTGTCTCGCTTTGCCTCCGTAGCCGCCTTCAGTTTGCTGACCATTTGGGAGGTCGGAACAACTGCTTTTCCATCTAAGTGACCGCATCGCTTCGGGCTGATTTGGTCCTCCAGATGAATCCCGGCGAGTCCGGCTCGCTCCATTTCGATGACAGTTCGTACCGTGTTCCAAGTTTCTCCGAAGCCGGTATCGGCGTCGGCAATCATGGGAATCGGGGCTACTTGACAGGCCTGAGCGGCGGTTGAAGCGAACTCATTAAGGCTGGCGAGGGCAATATCTGGAACCCCCAGAAGGTTGTTCGTAATCGCCCCTCCGCTCAGATAGGCAGCCTTGGCGCCTTGTTTGTAGGCAGCGAGGGCGGTCAGAGCGCTAAACGCGCCAGGCATTACGACGATGCCTCCCTTCATCTGTTCGCGGAGTAGCTGCCCCGGAGAGACTAACGGTGGACGAATCATGTAGATAGGTTACCGTCTAGGCTATTTGACTCAGTCGGACGACTCGAGGAACTGCATTTCGACTGAGCCAGTATGAACCATGGATGCTCAAATCAGTCCTCTTGACGTTTTTTGCCTCGACGCTTTGTTTCGTCCCAAGATCGGCATCAGCACAGGTTGCCTCAACACCGGATGCAAACTTACTTGTTGACCAAATGCTGGATCGTCTGAATAAATCAGACTATAAGGGCTTTAGAGACCTAGCGGACCCGGGCTTTCTCAAAAGCATCCCGGCAATGGAGGTCGCGTCATTCCTTTCTCAATTACACTCCTTAGGAACACTCAGTAGGGGAAAGCTTAGGCTCGACATCGGAGAGATCCGAGAGTACGAGATGGTCGCTCACAAGGAAGGCAAACCGGACGTGGTGTTCAAACTTGTGGTCGGAGCGGCTTCCTCAACAAGGTTTTTTGGGTTTGGGGTCGAACGCTTCCCGAAAACTGTGAACAACACCGAGCACCTGCTAACCGATAACCCGGCCAAAAACCAGAGGGACAAGTCAGTTCGTGATGCGGTCATCCGTTATGCCCAAACCGGTCAGTTCGCCGGAATGTCGATCGGAGTCATGGAGAACGGAAAAGCTTTCTTCAACTACGGAGAACAGTTCGTCGGGGGAAAGCAACTCCCCGCAAAGTCATCAATCTACGAAATTGGCTCGATCACCAAGACATTCACCGGAATTCTCCTCGCTCAGGCGGTGGTCGACAAGAAGCTATCGCTTGATGACGATATTCGTTTGCATCTCCCAAAAGAGTATTCGGGAGTCGAATTCAACGGAGTTCCCGTGCTGATTCGGCACTTGGCAGATCACACTTCGGCGATACCTGGAACTCCTTCCAACATGGATGAGAACCTATTTAACGACCCGTGGGGGAAGTATTCCAGGGCACTCCTGCTGGAGTCTATAGAAAAGGTAAAGCTTAGCAGACAACCGGGAAAAACCTTTGAATACTCGAACGCAGCGGTCGGGCTATTGGGTCACATCCTGGAAACCAAGTATCAGATGACGTATGACCAGTTGGTGAAGAAGTTCATTACTGGTCCGGCAAAGATGGAAAACACCGCTTTCGAGCTAAACAGGGATCAATGGAATCGGTACCTGCCCGCCTATAGGGCTGATCTCACCCGATGCATGCGTTGGAATGTTCGTGGGATCGAAGCTGCGGGTGCGCTTCGTTCCGACATGGTTGATATGTTGAAGTACGCCGAGTTCAACATTAAGGGCAGCTCTGAAGCAGTTCGACTGTCGCATCAGCAAAATGGGATGATTTCTCCTGCTCCATTCACGACTCTTGGTTTGTTGTGGGGCCGAAAGCTCTCGCCAACTGCGGGAATGACATACAGTCACGCAGGGGGCACAGGAGGATTTTCCACTCAAATCCTAGTAGCACCCACTCGCAAGGTGGGCGTCGTCATCATGACGAACACCGGCGACGCAAGCCTTGATGCTGTCACTTACGAGGTACTCATTCGGCTTCTTGCTACACCTGCGAAGAAATGAACACTTTGCCGCAATATGCAATGCTTGAGTTAGCGTTGCAGTAGCGACTCGGAATACATGGCAAACCCTTTGGGCTCTCAGATTCAACAAAACTACATTAAGTCGATCAAGGATCCGCACAAGAAGCGATTTGCGGAGAGCTACATCGGATGGCTCGTTGGAGGAAAGTCGGGCGGACAGCCTGACAAAGGGAGGCTCACCACCGAAACTGCCCGGGTCATGATGACCAACATGGACTCTTTGGCTTAAGCCAAGGAGTCCATTGAGACGGGGTTAGCGGGTTGAGGTGCGAACCCAATCTCGATAGGCAATTGCCAGAGCGAGTTGGACAGCCCTCTGCTCTCGAGAGGTCGAATCATCGCCCTTTGAGGTCATCAGTGGACTCGAAAGGATCGCCTCTGCGATCTTGTTGACGCTTGGTTTTTCGTCGCTTCGGGCTTGGACTTTGGATCGAGTGTAGACAACCCGACCCTTGGAAACGTCATAAACGTAAGCAGTGACCGTGGCGGTAGAGATCGTTTTTGGTCCAGTGTTGACCCAAATGCTTCTCGTTCGCCAAGAGACCTTTCCGTACAGAACGCAGTCAACTTTCGCCGCTCTCCCGAAGGTTCGAAGAGAGTTTGAAGTGGGCCAAACGCCTGGATCAGGAGCTGGAAGCCCAGCTTGTTTCCATGTTGCCGTGGCAGACTCTTGAGAAAGTGCGCTGTAGCCAGCACGCGTGAGTATCTCGTCTGAGGCTTCGCTGGTCATTGTTCGAGAAGTGACGTTTCCGTTTGCGAAGAGCCAGGGGAACGAAGCGGCGGTCCCCTTCGCAAGTGGTGCGTGGTTAGGGAGAGTGACAAGTGTAAGTGCGAGGGCTAGGTTAAGCATTCGGAATTTCCTGAACCTACATGTTGTGATCCCGCGAGTTCAACCCGCAAGTCCGCCTTTCGCTGTCCACTAATGCTCTAATCTGGTTAAGGCTCGTGTCAGTAAACAAGCAGACATTCAAATCAGTGATATTTATCGCACAATGTAGTAGAGGAATTGCACGGCTGGAATTCTTTAGCTACTAGGAGAGATAGATGAACACAAAAACCATTCTTGCAAATGATTCACCCCAACTACATTTTGCGAGGGCAATCCGTGATCCGGATCGGCGCAGGTTTGCTCACGCCTATATGGATTGGTTGGCTGCGGGAAGACTTGGGGCAGTTCCCGAGAAGGGTCGGCTCTCGGCGGAAGCGGCGCGGATGATGGTCATCCAGATCGAAGCGATAGGGTGAACTTATGGCAAAAAGAGACCTCTCACCCAGAGAAGAAGAGATCGTGGAGCTATGCGTTGAGGGCTTAACGAATGATGCAATTGCCCATAGGCTAGACATCAGTGTCGGAACGGTCAACACTTACTGGCTTAGAATACGCCTCAAAGTAGGTGGCAGCGGACGGACCGATACCGTTGTGAGGATTATCAAAGAGCGTGCGGAGAAGGCTCTTCGAGATGCGAATGTTGAGCGAAGGAGTTTGCTCGAGATGGTCGCCGAGCGTGAACATCATGTTGTGGAACTCCGAGCAGCACTTGCATTGTTCCACCTCGCTATGGATCAGATTAAGTCGACCGTCTGGGCGACTGACATGGATTTAGTCATTAACATCCTGGCAAACGGCGAATTCCCGTCCACTCACTTCGGCGTGAAATGGGAAGTGGGCAAGACGGTTTACGAAATTTTCAAATCACGAGACCCAGAAGCCCCCGCGATAAAGGCTCACTGTGAGGCCCTAACTGGCAAAGAAAGCGAAGTGCGACTCACAGGTGAGTTTGCGAGCATGGTTCTGAGAGTAGTTCCGCTTCAGGACGACACGGGAGAGTACATGGGGTGCATCAGCATCTTAAACAGCGTCGGTCAGGACCACGTCTAGCCAAAGAATCGCGTGAGTGATCGACTGAGGGCGTCAGCGGTGAAATTGACGAGTGGAATGCTATCGTCGTAGTCCATCCGCGTTGGGCCGACAAGCGCAACTACTCCGACCTCACTTGGTCCGATCAGGTACGCCTTACGAATCACCGAGAAACGATGAAGTTGCTCGGCTCGGTTCTCCTTCCCAATTGTGACCACATCGGCTTGCGGCTTCACTGCGTCATATAGAATGTCGGTTTCATCAAGCTCCCGAAAAAGGTCAGCAAGTGCGCCGGTATCCCGTTGAAATTCTGGCTTCGCAAAGAGATACTCTTCACCCTCGGTAATCAGTTTGCCACGGGTGAGCTGGCGAGCGATCGCCCTGACTTGGGTCCAAATTGTCGTTGTCAGCTTATCCGCAGGCGCGTTCTCGGTGTTTGGAGGTGTTTTTGATTTCGTCAAGGTCTTCAGGTCTCTTCCAATGAGATTCAGTTGCAACACCTGATTAGCGCGTCCTACATCCTCTAGCGTTAGGTTTGTGGGACATTCAATCATCCGATTTTCGATGTGTCCGTTGCTGAATGCCACGACCAGTAGGGCCTGAGTGGGTCCTAACGCAGAGATCAAAGCCGTGCGAACTGTAACTGCCAGGTCGCGGACTGTCGTAGCCACGCCAAGTTGCTGAGTGGCCCGACTCAAAACTTTAACGGTGTCCCGAAGAAGATCGGTAAGTGCCTCGGTCTCATCCGATGCATCGCGGATGTTCTTTTGTCGCGTCTCATCGACATCTTTGGCGATTACAAGGCGATCGACGTAGAAACGGTAGCCACGATCCGATGGTACACGACCAGCGGATGTATGAGGTTGCTCCAGGAATCCGAGTTCGGACATCTCGGCGAGTTCGTTGCGGATTGTTGCAGACTTGACGCCAAGATCGTATTTTTGGGTGAGCATCTCGGAGCCGACGGGCTCGGCGCCCCTCACATACTCGATCACGATAGCGCGGAGCAGGGACTGCTTGCGGGGATCGAGGTCTTGCATCTTTCTAAATTATAGCGGGGAACCCTTTTGCAGAGTTCCCCGATCCGGACGCTTCGACACGCTTCGCCCAACATCGGTGGGTTGCGCAGCGAGGCTCCGCACTCCTTTTACTTGTTTTACTTGCCGGTATAGGGCTTTGTGGGCTTGCTTTCAGCACCGACCGCGCCCTCTTTAACTCCAGCCTTTTTCGCTTGGGCTTTTTCGACAAACTTCTTAAGACTGAGCTTGTTCGCTCCGTAGTAGATTCCTCGGAAGCCGCGCGCTCCGCCAGCATCGGTGAGATGGCAGTAGTTGCAGGCCTTCTTCTCTTTGGCCGCGAATGGAGGTTTGGCCTCGGCTTGGAACGTCGAAGCGGCAACGACGCCGACGACGGCGAATAGAGCGATCACTTTCTTCATGGTGTAACTTGACCTGTCATTACTGACGAGCCAAGTTTATCTATCGGTACGGCGAAAGGCAAGCAGAAATCCAATATTCGCATACGAGTTTGGGGTGGCGTGGCGATCGACATTCGGAAGGTGCTTTCGGAGGCTCATCGGAGCCTTTAGATCTGTTCTGCAGAGTCTTCGCGAAATCCAAGTACTAACCTAGCATCAGTACCTGCGAAGTCACAGTCAACTCGTGGCAACAAGAGGGCGTGAGCGCGCAGCTAGCCTATCAGATTCAGCCAGAAGAGCAACACGACACAGAAGTGATCTATCTGGTGATTCCGCCGACGGTGGCACCCATGTACGCGCCCCGGCCCTACTCGCTCGCCGAATCTCTCGCTCTGTTTGGCATGGAACTTCGCTGTCGAATGCAGTCTCTTACAGATAGCGGATTGGCTCTGTACGGTGCTTTGGCCTTAACCGCTTGCGTTGGCTATTCTCTTTACACGCTGAAGTCTGCAGCGGGCATCGACTTATTTCCGACTCAACATATCGAATCGTTTATTCCTATAAATGGATTCAATCGTTGGTAAAGTCCACGACTTTACCTCTCGGTATTCCGTGAGTGATGCCTTCTGACATCGCCTCGAAGCCACCAACATAGACGGCCTCCACGGAGCCTGTAAACGTTTCCCCATGATAAGGTGACCAACCGCACTTCGAGTGGAATTTGGATTCGTCAACGATGTAAGAGTTTCTTGGATCAACCAGAACAAGATCGGCGTCGAAGTCGGGAGCGATCTTTCCTTTATGTCGCATCGTGTAGAGAGCCGCTGGCGTCTCACAGAGCATTTTTGCGATGGTTCGGTAGCTGATTCGTCCCTGGGCTGCAAATGTAAGAAGCACCGGCAGCATAGTCTCAACTCCTGGCATCCCGCTGGGGCTGGATGGATAAGGCTTAGACTTTTCTTCCAACGTGTGCGGCGCATGATCTGAGCCAAAAACATCAAACAGCCCCTCTTGTAAAGCAGTCCAAATCGCCGCACGATGCTCTTCGGTCCGTATGGGCGGATTCATTTGAACCTTAGTCCCAAGTCGCTCGTAGGCTTCCGGAGCGGCAAACCAGAGATGCTGAGGGGTGGCTTCGCAAGTCACAGGCAGACCTTTAGCTTTTGCTGCCTTGAGCATTGGAAGTTCGTCGGCGGTTGAGATATGCAGCACATGAACCGGACGACCCGTCTTTTCGCAGATGCGCAGAAGGCGCTCGGTGCAGAGTCTTGCGCTCTCGGAATCGCGCAGAAAGTGGTGCTCGTGGACCGAAGGGTTCTCCGAGATCAACTCCTTGCGCTCAGAGTTTCGGGCTTCGTCTTCGCTGTGAAATGCCACCCGTCGCTTTCCGTGGCGCAGGACTCTCTCGACATCTTCGTCGCTGGCGACGAGTAGATCACCCGTACTGGAACCCATAAAGACCTTTATCCCCGGGGTTCCGGGGAGATTCTCATACTCACCAAGCATTTCCGCGTTGCTTGGCGAGGCGCCGAAGAAGAAGCCAAAGTTGACCCATGAACGCCCCGTCGCTCGCTTGATCTTGTCCTCAAGTGCAGCAGGCGTCGTGGTTTCCGGTTTGGTGTTCGGCATTTCAAGGTAGGTCGTAATCCCGCCGTGGAGAGCCGCAAGTGATCCGGACGCAAGATCTTCCTTGTGCTCCAAACCGGGTTCTCTAAAGTGCACTTGAGTATCGATTCCTCCTGGCATCACCATGAGGCCTCTGACATCCTTTTGCACTTCCGCAGTGCTTTGAGCGAGTGAACCTATTTCGACAATTTTTCCGCCTTTGATTGCAATATCCGCCTCGTGAATACCATCCGAGCTCAGTACCTGGGCGTTGCGTAAAATCGTGTCGAAGCTCATGGCAGTATTATGAACTAAGAAACTCTGCCGAGAATCAAGATATGGCAATCTTGTTAACCATCGTTGGGTTGGGTCTTTCCAACTTCTCCGGTAAGCCTATCGCCTCGGAAATGGAAGTTGGTGCAAGGCTCGCCAAGAAAGGGAAGGGGATTGACCGCGTTTTGGGGCTTAATCGAGTTGTCTTCCGAAGCTGGTTCGATGGCGAGCGGATGGTCGATGTGGAGCACGCCGTCATCATGACTCCAGGTTTGCTCTCGCGATGGCTTGGGCACCAACAAGCCTGCGGAGAGAAAGAAATTCAGCCCGCCTGGGATCGGTTTGCGTCCCAGTCTCATGGCAGGACCTTGGTGTTCTTTCGGCTCGCTACTTTGAATACTCTCGATTTAACTGACGGAGACGAGTCGGATACTGGCCAGCCGTCGCTCTTTGATGAGGTTGAGATTGGGTTTGGCCAAACCACAAACCGTAAGGCTGGACCAGCCAGGTTCGCTCCTCTGGTGTTGAAGAGTATTCAGGATATCCAGGATCGTCACCCCCGGGACGTTTTGAAGACATCGTGGGATCAGGTTGTTTCGAGGGTCGTTGCTTGGCCCACTCTGCCCCTACCGGACCTCGATTCTCCAATACGCTGGGGTCGGAATCGCGTTGTGGGTTTCCTTGCGGAGTTGCCGACTATTACTGACACCCATTACGGTGCCTTTCAAATTCGCTACGCTGGGCGCAACCGGGTCGTTCGATTCGAGTTGCCGAAGAGTTAAACTCTGCGAATGAAGATTGCGACCTACAACGCCGCGGGATCGCGTGCTCGACTGCCACGCATTCTGGATTGGCTCGAAGAGAATCAGCCTGATGTCTTGGCCATTCAGGAAACGAAGGCCGAGAACGACAAGTTTCCCCGAGCGGAGATCGAAGCGCTTGGGTATCACATGGCTCTGAATGGGCAGAAAGCTTGGAACGGAGTCGCGCTCCTGAGTAAGACTCCGATCGAAGATCAGCGCACTGGGTTTGGAGATCCAGAGATGCCGGAAGATGCTCGCATTGTTTCGGGAGTGATTCAGGGCATCCGAATCGTAAACACATATGTTCCGAACGGGAACACGGTCGGTGCCGAGAAGTGGATCTACAAGATGAAGTGGTTGGAAAGGTTTCGCGACTACATCTTCGAACACCCTAAGGGCGAACCGCTGATTTGGCTCGGGGACATCAATATCGCGCCGCAGCCCCACGACGTTTATGATTCTGCAAAGATGTTGGGAAGCGTGGGGCACCACCCCGACGAGTTCTCACGGCTCTCGAAGATTGTTGAATACGGTCTAATCGACGTGTTTCGCCTCCATGAGTTTGGTGGCGGACACTATTCGTATTGGGAGTTCACGGTTCCGCAAGCGGTTCAGCGAGGGATCGGCTGGAGAATCGATCATATCTACGCAACCGAAGAGCTTGCTGAGAAGTGCGTTAGCTGCACGATAGACAAAAACGCTCGGCTCCTTGAGAAGCCGAGCGATCATACATTTGTGGTTGCCGAGTTTGAGCTTTGAGCCTTCAGCCACTGAAGAGTGAAGGCTCATCGCTGGCAGCGACGTCAATCGTTCATATGCTCGAGTTGCTCGGCGAGTGAACCCTTCTTGCTTCGAAGGAACGCAAACACTAGTGCCGCAATCGCAACCGCAGTGACAACCCAGCCGAGAACTCCGCTGGTCTGAGGCTGAATCACGACTCCAACGATCAACAGGGCAACCAGGTTCATAACCTTGATCAACGGGTTGAGTGCAGGGCCTGCGGTGTCCTTGAAGGGATCGCCGACGGTGTCGCATACGACCGATGCCTTGTGAGCTTCGGTGCCTTTTCCGCCGTGGAGTCCGTCTTCGATGACCTTCTTAGCGTTGTCCCACATTCCGCCCGAGTTTGCGAGCAGTACGGCCATTAACTGACCGCTAGCGATTGCACCGGCAAGGAAGCCTCCCAGTGCCATTGCGCCACTCAGGTTGTACTCGGTTTCACCGACCATGACGGGAGCCTTCCCAATTCCAAAGCCGAAGGCAACCGCGACGGGAAGGAAGATCGCAAGGATTCCTGGTCCGAGCAGTTCGCGCTGAGCTGCCGCTGTAACAATCGCGACGCATCGAGCGTAGTCCGGCTTGGTCTCTCCCTTGAGGATGCCCGGCATTTCTCGGAATTGACGTCGCACTTCAGAAATCAGCTCAAAGGCTGCGCGGCCCACGGCGTTGATAGCGAAGGAGCTGAACAGGTAAGGCGCTGCGGCACCAATGAGGAGTCCGAGGAACACCTCCGGAACGTCAAGTCGCAGGCCTTGGATTTCAAGGTGAGACGATTCGACGAACGATTGGAACAAAGCGACGGCGGCGACGACTGCAGTGGTAATCGCAAAGCCCTTTGTGAGCGCCTTGGTCGTGTTTCCTGCGGCGTCGAGTCGCTGGAGCGAGGTGGAGCCGTACTCGTTGTGGCTCTCTCCGGACATCTCGAACACGCCTTGAGCGTTGTCGGAGATCGGTCCGAATGTGTCCATTGCAAGGATGTAGGCAGTTGTTGTAAGGAGCCCGAGGCCGACCAAGGCGATTCCGTAGAACGCCATGATCATAGAGCCGTACTCAGCCGGCGGGAACAAGTTGAGCGGAACCAGGAGAGCGACAACGATGGCGAGAACCATGAAGACGCTGGACTCTAGGCCGTATGCGAAACCGGAGATCAGCATTGGAGCTGGTCCAGCCGTTGCAACACCCGCAACTTCTTTACAAGGTCGCTTGGATGCGCTGACGTAGTAGTTCGTGAGGAACTCAACCGCGATAGCGACGATAATCCCGAAGACAACTGCCAAAGCAAACTTGTACCACGGAATCCTGACGGTTTCCACAGCGGCCGCGTTCTCGATCTGAACCGCAGCCGGTGCACTTGCGGTCGGGTCTTTTTCTTTGGCAACGTCGGCAGCCTTCATTTCTTCGACCGTCTTTCGGAAGAAGGTGATGGACTCACCACCCTGGAACTTGTCAGGGCGGTCTACTCCTGGAGCCGAAACTAGGGCGAAGCGATCTTCGCTTGGCGAATAGTAGAGGCTGACCGGCTTCTTCGCAAGGATCTTGATATCTGCGGTGCCTTTTTGTGCAGCAATGGCTTCTTTACCCTTAGTGAGCTGCTCGTCAATCTTTTTGGGTTCGCCAGGACCTAGCCAAATGGTTTGCTTGCTTGATTGAGCAGGCTGTCCCTGTTGGGCAGGCATGGTGATGTTTGCTTCAAGCTTGACTGCTACGTACTCTTTACCAAATCGCTCAGCTATTGTCGTGTACTTGTTAGTCTGGAAGTCCTTTTCATCAAAGCCGCGGGTAACCGCGTAGCTGAGCGCTGGGAAGGACTTCGCCGCAAGCTCGTCTTGGGTGACTTCTTTGAAGCCAGCGAGCCCCTTCGGCATCTTAAGACCAGCGCCCGGAGTTGCGATGAGTTGCCTGACGTTAGTCTCGTCATCCTTATCCGTTGCCGAAAGGCCAAGAGCTTTGACTCGGCTGTCCTCCAAGATGTCTTTCTCGGAAACCTTTGACTCTTCGATTTTCTTCGATTTGGCTAGGTCAGCCTGAACCAATTTGACCGTCGCCATCACTTTGGACTGCGCGGTGGATTGAGTCAAGATTTCGCGGAGCGAAACGTTGTTGAGTAGGAAGAACGAAAGGGCAAACGCGCCGATCGCGGAGATCAGAGCGGTGAGGCGGAATCCGCCAAGAATTGGTTTGAGTGGATCGCTGTCGAGGTCATCATTTCCTTTAACTCCTGCAATTCCCACCATTGAGGCAACGATTCCGACTGCGCACGCGGCGAGAGCAAACACGATGAGCTTGGGCCAGGTGTTGCCGTCGAGAACAGTCGAGGTTGCGGCACCGAGGACGATGGTCGCGACCAGCATAACCACGTACGACTCAAAGACATCCGCGGCCATACCAGCACAGTCTCCAACGTTGTCACCAACGTTGTCAGCGATTGTTGCTGGGTTCATCGGAGAGTCTTCAGGGATTCCTGCTTCGACCTTTCCGACAAGGTCTGCGCCAACGTCAGCAGCCTTAGTGTAGATGCCGCCTCCGACGCGCATGAAGAGCGCAGCAAGTGAGCCACCAAATCCGTAGCCTACGAGAAGTGTTGTTGCCTGTGAAGGGAACACGATGAGAATCATCGAAGAGAAGAACAGGCCGACGCCGATGGTGACAAGACCGGCTACCGATCCGGCTCGGAAGGCGATTTCGAGAGCCTTCTTGTTCGATGTAAGGGCAGCGTTAGCAACTCGCGCGTTGGCCTTGACGGCCATGATCATTCCCGCAAAACCGGAGAAGTACGAGGAGATGACTCCGATCAGGAACGCGACGCCAACCAGTCCGGCGACCATACCCATTCCCTTGTAGTAAAGGGCGCTGAGTGCGAAGATCAAGACCACAATGAACGGAGCCATCATCTTGATTTGCTGGCTTAAGTAAGCCCGTGCGCCGTCTTCGATGGCGGTCTGGACAAACTGCATGCCCTCGCTACCGCGATCTTCTGTCATGAGCTTTTTCGCCATCCTCATGGCGACGATGACGCCCACGACGCCGAGAATGGCGGCGATGAGGAGGATGATCTTATCTTGAGATCCAAACTTGAGATGGACGTTCTCGCCTTCAGCGGCAAATGCCGACGCTGCAGAAAGGAGTCCTAATCCAAGGGAAATGAAAAGGCGGTGCGCGCTTCGTTGCGCGACGGGTTGCTGTTTTGACTTCATGAGTGTTACGAACTCCCTGAAATCGAACGCTTCTGCACGGTGTAACCCCGAGCTTGGCCGCTGACCTGGAATCGAATCTAGTTTACCAGGGCAAGAACCGTGCCAGTTCCCAAGGGGAGTGCGGATTGGCCCCAAAGCTGGAACTCTCAGTAAAAGTGGTCGGGGCGACACGATTCGAACGTGCGACCTCATGCTCCCAAAGCACGCGCGCTACCAACTGCGCCACGCCCCGACATAAAGGAAACAAGATGATACCTTTTCTGAAACCGATTGAACAATCCAGGCGTCCATAGGCACAGAAGGATTGTATGTTGAGCACACTTGCCGCCGCCGCCGCCCTCGCCGCTCCGACCTCCACTGAGGTCACCGTTTACAACCAAGGCATGGGCTTCATCAAAGAAGTTCGGGCAGCGAAGCTGAAGAAGGGAACTCAGTCGATGCTGGTTGAGAACGTTGCACAACTGATCGACCCAACTTCGGTGGGTTTCAAATGCCTTTCCAACCCTGGATCTGTTGGAGTTCTGGAGCAGAACTACCAGTTCGACCTGATCTCGCCACAGTCAATTTTGGCGAAGTCGGTGGGCAAGAAAATTCGGCTCACTCGGGCGATTGGAATGCAGAAGGAGACCGTAACTGGCACGCTTCTTAGCTCCCCAACTTCCGTGGTCAACACCGGGAACGGACAGGAGTATTCTTACAACGGACTCGTGATTCGGGCCGATGATGGCCGGATCATTCTTTCGCCCGAGGGCGAGATTGACGTGATGGAAATGCCTGAAGGGCTGATCTCGACGCCCTCCTTGATCTGGGAACTTGAAAGCGACAAGGATCAGGACGCTCAGATTGAACTCAGCTATCTAACGCAGGGCATGAGCTGGAACGCGAATTACGTTTTGACTTTGGACAAGGATTCGACTGCGGACTTGCAGGGGTGGGTCTCGCAGAGTAACCAGAGTGGGATGTCTTTCAAGGACGCGACGCTGAAGTTGTTAGCGGGAGAGGTGAATACAGTTCAGCCCCCAAGAGCAGAATTTATGGCCCCGGCCGATTCAGTTGCGAAAAGCAAACGCGCTGGAGGTCAGATGTCAGAAGAGTCGCTCTTCGAATACCACCTTTACACCTTGCAACGCCCAGCTACTGTCCGCAACAAGGAGAACAAACAACTTAGCCTGCTGACTGGCGATAATGTGCCGGTCAAGAAGCAGATCATCTTTGATTCCATGGCAGGCTACGACGGTTATTACCCGGATGAGGGCCAAGTTGGAACGGGACAGCTGTCGCCGCTAGTCAAACTCAAGTTCACAAATGACGAAAAGTCTCACCTGGGAATGCCATTCCCGGCGGGCAAGATTCGTATCTACTCGCGTGACAGCAAGGGCTCTGTCCAGTTCCTTGGCGAGGACATGATCAAGCACACGCCGAAGGATGAGAAGATCAGCCTCAACGTTGGGCGATCGTTCGACATCCGAGCCGACCGAAAGCGCACGAACTTTACTCGAGTCTCGTCTCAACGAGTTCGCGAGAGCTTCGAGATCGAGGTTCGGAACCGCAAGGCGGTTGCCGAAACCGTGTATCTCTACGAGCGGCACTGGGGCGACTGGAAGGTCACCGAAAAGAGCGATGCATTTGTGAAAGAAGACGCATCAACCATGGTTTTCGAAGTCAAACTGAAGCCAGGAGAGGTGAAGACTGTGAGCTACACCGTCGAGACCAAGTGGTGATATGGAGTGCGGTTGCTTAAAACCGCTTTAAGGCAGCGCGAGCTTTGTTCGGCCTGTAGCTAATCCTCGCTACAGGCCGCGACAAGTCGCTGAAATCTAAAGCGGTAACAAGTTTCCGCACTCCAAACCTACTTCTCTTCGAACTTAATGCTCACGCTGTTGATGCAGTAGCGCAAACCCGTGGGGGTTCCGTAACCGTCCGGAAAAACGTGTCCAAGGTGGCCCCCGCACTTGGTGCAGGTCACTTCGACTCGCCTCATCCCAAGTGTGTTGTCCTCGTGCTCAGTGATTTTTGACTTATCCAGCCCTTCGTAGAATGAGGGCCAGCCACACCCGGAGTCAAATTTAGCTTCGCTTGTGAACAGGACTTCGCTGCAACCAGCACAGCGGTAGATTCCATCACCTTTGTGGTTCCAATACTCGCCGGTGAATGCCCGTTCGGTGCCTTTCTCTCGAAGGACATGAAACTGTTCTGGTGTGAGAACTCCGCGCCAATCTTGATCAGTTTGCGGAAGGTCTGGGGTAGGAAGATGATCCATGCCCTTAGCTTACGCGCCAACGCACGGAATCATTCCAAATAAAAAAGACCCAGCCGAAGCTGGGTCCCCTAAAGTCATTTGGATATCAGTCGATTAATATCGACCGCGTCCGCCGCCGCCGCTACTGCGACCGCCGCCGTATCCGCCGCCGCCACCGGAGCGACCACCGCCGCCACCGCCGCCATAGCCGCCGCCGCCACCGGAGCGACCACCGCCGCCACCGCCGCCGTATCCACCGCCGCCACCTGAGCGACCACCGCCGCCGCCGTAGCCGCCACCGCCGCCCTCACGAGGACGATCTTCCTTTGGACGAGCTTCGTTAACACGAAGGGTTCGTCCGCCGAGGGTGAAGCCATCGAGCTTAGCGATAGCTGCATCGAGCTGGTCTTCTGGAACATCGAGGAAGCCGAAGCCTCGGTTCTCAACGATTCGTGGATTGCTTGGCTGGAACTCAGCCGCTGCGTCTAGCAGCTCATCTTCTGTCGCCGAATAGGACAGATTGCCAATATAGAGTCTCTTTGTGCTCATTTCTTTCTCAATGAAGGTTTCCCTTCGGGTTGTTTGCTTGTCCGGAATCTTGAGAAATGATGCGTATCGTTCTTCGAGAAATCTATCTTAAGCAGGCAACTGGGAACAGTATACCAACAACCCATAAATTTGACCGAGATGCCAACCGATGATTATGAGGGAACCTTGTGTTCCAACTGGCTAAGCGATGGTATTGACGGGCGAACATTTTTTGAAAGAGGGGCTGATTACGCCAGAGCAGCTCAATGACGCCATGTCCAAACAGCGCGAGTTGGATGGTAAAGAGTCACTTGCAAGAATCCTCGTCCAGCTCGGTTATGTTACAGAACGTGATCGCGTCAAGTGCCAAGGGAGGGTGTGGGGAGTTCCGTTCGCCGACGTCACCGAGATCATTCCGCGTCCCGAAGCTCTTCAGATGCTCAACGGGCATAATGCCAGAAAATTCAAGGCTCTTCCTATGGAGCGCCAAGGCAACCGCCTCTTGGTGGCGATGGTCAACCCGTTGGACATTTTTGCCATCGACGAGATCAGGCTTACTACTGGACTCGACGTCGAGCCTCTCATTGCTGTTGAAGCGGATCTGATCAATGGACTTGTTCAGTTCTACCGGAACGAAAGTGAAGCTCTCGCGGGGGTTCTCAAGGATTTTGATGACGATCAGGTTGTCGACATTCAGAAGAAGATTGAGGAAGTCGAAGACGAAGCGGACGCCGACGATGCTCCGATTATCCGACTCGCAAACTTAATCATTAACCAGGCTATCATCGACAAAGCGTCAGATATCCACATCGAGCCGCTCAAGGACGGTATGCGAGTTCGCTACAGGATCGACGGGGTCATGGTCGAGGGAATGCACTTTCCCAAAAAGCTTGCTGCCCCGCTTTGTAGCCGATTCAAGATCATTTCCAACATGGACATCGCCGAAAAGCGGGCTCCACAAGACAACCGCATTTCGATGACGATTAGCGGTCGGGATTACGACTTCCGAGTCAGCACCCTGCCGATGATCTTTGGCGAGAAGATTGTTATGCGCGTTCTCGATAAAGGCGGCATCAATGTTGGTCTTTCTAAGTTGGGATTCCTTGAACACAACTTGATGATGTTGGAGGACATGTGCTCCAAGACTTACGGAATCATCTTGGTCACTGGTCCGACGGGTTCGGGCAAGTCAACCACACTTTATTCGATCCTCAACGAACTCAACACTGGCGACAACAACATCATTACAATTGAAGATCCTGTTGAATATGAACTCAGCGGGATCAACCAGTGCGGCGTTAATGTCCGCGCAGGAATGACCTTCGCGGCGGGACTTCGAGCCATGCTCCGGCAGGACCCCGACATCATCATGGTTGGTGAAATGCGTGATGGCGAAACGGCAACGATTGCGATGGAAGCCGCGCTAACGGGTCACTTAGTTCTTTCTACCCTGCACACAAACGACGCCCCGGCAGCACCGACTCGATTGATGGACATGGGAGTTGAGCCGTTCCTCATTTCATCGTCCGTCATCGGAATTCTTGCTCAACGACTCTGTCGCGTGACCTGCTCCAATTGTAAGCAGGCCTACGAAGTTCGCAAGGAAGATATTGTGCGATACGGTTTCGATCTTCCTTACGGAGTAGCAAACGATGGTAAGGACGTCGTCACTCTGTATCGTGGAGTAGGGTGCGATAAGTGCAAGAAGACGGGATATAAGGGTCGAACCGGTATTCACGAGTTAATGGTCGTGACCGACGAGCTTCGCGACATGATCATGAAAGAAGCCGCCGCCCACGACTTGCGGCACAAGGCGATTGAGGTTGGAATGAAGCCGCTTCAATCTGACGCGCTCTCAAAGGTTTTGTTGGGGATTACGACCTTGGACGAGGTTGTTCGAGTGATTTACGCATAAGTAGTTTTACGAGTCAGTGTGGAACAAGGATAGAAGACATGGCAGACGATTTTAATTGGAAACAGTTCTTGACTGAAGAGCGAGACATTACACCCTTGCAACAGGAAGGAGCAATTTTTCACCCGATCACGGGTGAGCCTGTTATGCCGGTGGCTCAGCAGACGCCAACCGTTTCACAAGACGTCCATACGACCGACGTTAACGTTCCTAAGTTCACGATCGAAGCCGAGTCGCAAGTCGCCGGATATTCCACACATGAACTCAAGAGCCCGGTAGACCACCATATTGACGATGTTCTGCGCATGGCCATGGAGCGAAAAGCTTCGGATATTCATATCACGGTCGGTCTGCCACCCATGATCCGTCTGGATGGAGAAATCCAGCCTCTGCCATTTCACCCCTTAACACCTCGCGATGCTCGGCGGTTGATTTATGATGTGTTAACCAACGAACAGCTGGAGCGATTTGAGACCACCCACGAGCTGGACTTCGGTTACTCGGTCAAGGACCTTGCTCGGTTCCGATTTAACGTCTATATGCAGCGAGGCTCGGTTGCCGGGGCTCTCCGCGCGATTCCCACAAAGATTCCGGCTTTTGAGACCTTGGGTCTACCGCAGACGATTCGGGAGATGTGCAAGCGAACATCTGGGTTGATTTTGGTGACCGGTCCTACTGGCTCCGGAAAGACAACCACGATTGCCTCGATGATCGACGATCTCAACGAGCACTTTCCTGGTCACATTCTGACCATCGAAGACCCAGTTGAATATATCCATAAGCACAAGCGGTGCATGGTCAACCAGCGCGAGCTGCACCACGATACTTATACTTTGCATGACGCGCTTCGTGCGGTTCTTCGCGAAGATCCCGACATCGTCCTTGTTGGTGAGCTTCGTGACCTCGAGACGATTGAGGCGGCACTGACTCTGTCTGAAACTGGTCACTTGGTCTTCGGAACGCTGCACACCCGAAACGCACCGGCCACCGTTGACCGAATTATTGACGTCTTTCCTTCAGACCAACAAGATCAGATTCGCGTCTTGCTCGGTAATACGCTCGAAGGTGTTGTCGCTCAGCAGCTCATCCCCAAACTCGGCGGTGGCCGATGCGCAGCCATCGAAATCATGCTCGGAACCCCGGCCATCAAAAACCTCATCCGAGAAGGCAAGACCCACCAGATGTATTCGATTCTCGAAATGTCGGGCGGCGTTGGTATGCAGACCATGGACAAGGCGCTCTGCGACTTGTACCGGGCCGGCTTCGTATCCTTCGACGAGTGCCTGACTCGGGCGATTGATAAAGACAACTTTGCACGACTGGCTAAAGGTCAGGCGGCATAGCCTGTCTCGAGTATCTGTTTTCGTTGGATGAAGAGAACTGCGACGCGTTTTGGTGGGGACTTAGGTTCAACGGCGTGTGATTTTCTCGATTTTGGTGGGGACAAGTGGGGACACGGATTTGGCTCTCGGTCATGGGCTTTTGACCCTTGTGGATGAAAGAACTGCGACGCATTCTGATGGGTAGTCAGGTTCAACGAAGTTCGGATACTGGGCGAACGGTGGGTAGGGGTGGGTAGGCGAGACTCCGTGACTGTTTGGGGATGCTTCGCGCGCAGTCTGCAGAATTTGATCATCTACCTATAGGCGATGAAACTGGGGGTTTGTCAACCTGCGATTTGCTTTGGCGCGATCATTCTGATCGCGCCGATTCCCACCCTCCACGGCCCCGTTTGGCTGGTGGTTCGGGATTGGTGGCATGTCTGGAAGTTTGGGCTCGCTTCGCTCGGTGGAAATTTGGCGGGGCGAATTATGTTTTTCTTTGGTTGGTGGACGGGTGGTGATGCCTCGGTAGTCTTCACGGGTGAGCGGTTTATTTGGCCTAGGGCTTGCAGGAGGCTGGTCGTGTTCGCCTCCACTGTGCGACAGCGGAGGCATCAAAAGAATGGCCTTATTGTTTTAGCGATCGTGGCCGTTGCTGGACTGATATACTTCGGTTATAAGCATCTCGGGCATCCCGGATCCGGTCGTGGCACGGCAGAAAAGCAGCGGCAAGAAAAAAATAAAGAATGGGATAAAGTTTACAAAGATTTTGAAGATCCCGCTCCTTCCCCTGGAGCCCAGCCGCCAGTAGACCCAACAGTTGGCCAAAGCAACCGACTCAAGAAAGGAGCAGAGGCGGCAGCCGAAGCGTGGAAAGATGCCGTCGAGGAAGCATATATTGATCCAGCATTGGGAATGGGTGGAGTTACCCCGGAGGTTGGGGTAGCAGTTGAGGCATCCCTGAGAGATACACTTGATCAACTGAGCGAGGCGTTTGGCTGGGGTGTAGATTTTGGTCGAGACTACGGCAAGATTCGTGAGGTAGGAGGCTAAATTGGATCGAAAGCAAAAGACAACAGTCGTCGTTTATAGTGTTCTGAACCTCACAATTGCGGCGATTCTGATGCTAACACTCACGAGAATTGGTGAGCTTAACAACCGTTTGAATGAACATGAGAGACTAATCGACAAACTGATAGAGCGGCAAACGATCAGCCAGAGCCAGATCAATGAGATACGAGCGACTCCGCCGCGCAGATAAACGACGACCGCGACGAGCCCCTTGCGTGGGCGGGGCAAGCAGAAGAGGATGCGACGAGCCACTTG
>JBAXHT010000006.1 GCA_037138755.1 Armatimonadota bacterium
TTCTCCAAGAGCTTTCGATAGACTTCGCCTTCCCGTGTCTCCTCGGCCACGAGATTCCACAAGTGGCACACCTCTGTCTGTCCGATTCGGTGGATGCGTCCGAATCGTTGTTCGAGCCTGTTTGGGTTCCATGGAAGGTCATAGTTGACCATCAGGTGAGCTCGTTGCAGGTTAATTCCTTCACCTGCCGCGTCGGTAGCAATCAGGACCCTGACTTCGGGGTCGTGCTTGAAGGACTCTTGAACCTTCAAGCGCTCGTCACGGCCTATGCCGCCATGAATGACGACGACCGCATCTGGCTTCCCGATGAGAGTCTTGATTCGCTCTTCGAGGTAGGTAAGCGTGTCTCGATGCTCGGTAAAAAGAACTAGCTTCTGACTTGGCGAGCTCGCCGGTGGAGTGTCTCCGTAGAGGGCACGGTTCTCCTTGACAACGTTTTTCAGGGCAGCCGGGGTGAAGATTTCAGAGAGCAGACTTGCCAGCTCCTTCCACTTCTTGTCCTCTCCTGAACGCCTAAGAGCCTGGGCCATGCCTTCGAGCCTCGTGAGGGTTGCGATTTCAGTCTTCAGCTCGGTGATAGAACGTGCCGCGGTGGCCTGGTCGAGCACTTGTTGCTCAGCTTCTTCGACTTCATTCTCGGGAGCGTCTTCCAAGTCCTCGACGTCCTCTTGGGTCAGCATCGGTGTGTGGGCGATGATGGTTCCCGAGACATCGGCTCCTCTTTGCAGGAGTTCAAGTTCCCTCAAACGTCCCTCAAGTCGTTCACGTCGCCGCCTGAGCGACTGATAGATTGCTTCCGGAGATGAGGCGAGCCTGCGCTGTAGGATTGTGAGAGCGAATCCGACCGTGCCTGCCCTTTTATCGTTCTGTAGGGCTTCAACTCGATTGAACTCCTCGCGGACATAGTCAGTGACCTGAGCGTAGAGCTCGGCCTCGGCGTTCGAGAGTTTGTAAGGCACGGTATAGGCCTTGCGCTCAGGAAAGAGCGGTGTAGCGTCGAATTTGAGGAGCTTCTCCTTGACCATCCGGCGCATCAGGTCTGAAGCGTCAACGGCATGGACTCCATCTCGGAACCGTCCTTCAAACCGGTCGCCATCGAGGAGCGCCATGAAAAGCTGGAAGTCGTCTTCCTTGCCGTTATGCGGTGTCGCCGTCATCAGCAGGAAGTGCCGAGTGAGGCTTGAGAGAAGTTGCCCGAGTTGGTAGCGCTTCGTGTATTTGATTTCTCCGCCGAAGTGCGTGGCTGACATTTTGTGGGCTTCGTCACATACGATGAGGTCCCAAAATGCATCCTTGACCTGGAGTTTCTCTTGGATATCCGTGTTCCGACTCAGCTTATCGAGCCTAGCGATGACGAGGTTGTTTTCGAGGAACCAGTTGCCTGTCCTGGCCGCTTCTAGCTTGTCGTTTGTGAGGATGTCGAATGGGAGATGGAACCGTCGATAGAGTTCGTCCTGCCACTGCTCGGCTAGGCTTCCGGGACAAACAATAAGACATCGTTGGAGGTCGCCTCGTGCGATTAGTTCCTTAATGAGCAGGCCAGCCATGATGGTCTTGCCTGCTCCAGGGTCATCAGCCAAAAGGAACCTGAGTGGTTGCCTTGGTAGCATCTCCTCATAAACGGCGGTGATTTGGTGAGGCAGCGGCTCGACAATCGACGTATGAACCGCGAGTACAGGGTCAAATAGGTGGGCGAGCCGAATCCGGTGAGCTTCCGAGACCAGCCGGAACTGTCTGCCATCAGCATCGAAGGCCCATGGCCGTCCCTCTTCAACTATCGAGAGCTCTTGCTCGTTGCTTCGGTAAAGAAGTGTATTGCCAACCTTGCCCTCCGAGTCTTTGTAGGTGAGCTCCAGTGCGCTTGTGCCAAACCATTGGGCGCTGACAACGGTGACGGTTCTCTCTGCGAGAATTCCCCTAACTACTGTGTTAGGTTTGAGTTCTTCTAGGCTGGTCATGCGCTGTTTTCTCTTCCCTCTGCTCTTTCCAATCGGTCGATGAGTTCTTGGTAGCTCTCTGCGTCCTGAATCACGAGGGCAGGCTTTCCTTTCACCGTAAGCACTAACGGCTTATGGCTTTCTGTCACACGTGCGACCATATCCTTGTGGTTTCTCAAGAAATCAGTTAGTGAGAACACCTGGCGCAAATCGAGCATCTTTTCTCCGCGAAACGAATCAAACTTTTCTTTGATACCCGATTCGATACCTAACCCTTTCCAGAACGACGAACAAAAGCTTCCCTCTCTGCCAAGGAAATTGTCAGGGATGGCGTAGCCACTCCGTATCATCCTTGACAAGGTCCTTGGCAGGGCTGGCACAATTTCAGCTCGCTCTGGAGAGGTTTTGGGGGCGAGGCTTGAAGGGGTCAGCAGGTTCATTGAGCCGGATTCTCTGGACGCCCAAACTCCATGGCCCGCTGTATGAGTTGCTCGAAGTTCGGAGGGACTGAAGCATCGCTCGGGGGATAGAATCGGCTCTCGATAGCCCATGCCTTTTCGAGAAATGCTCGAGCTATCGCTTCATATTGCGGGCGAGCATTGTCAGACCATGCGTCCATGACCTCACGGGGTTCGTTTGCGAGCGCCCGCTTGACTGCCGTAGATTGGAGCCAGTCTAGGAAGAGATGAACTGTGTAGGCCAGGACGATGACAAGTGCAACGTTCCACCCGATAGGTATTGATGGGAATAGATGACTCAGAGCAGTTGCTCCACCAGCTCCGACGGCGATGGATAGCCCTTTGCTACCAAGCGATTCTTTCCTTAGCGGCGACAGCTCAGTCCAACCTTTGGCTCTCTCCTTTGCATGTTCCGCGTGGAAGGCCCGAGCTTGGACTTGCCTTTGGAAATCGTCTCGAACCGCACTGAAGCCTCTCACTGCCCAAGCGACTTCAGCGAGCATATGATTGAAGTAGTTTCGGGCAGTCACATCGTCGGCGAATTGGGCGGGTATCTCGTCGTAAACAAGCTTAACGATTCGAGCCCCAAACGTGCGATGGCTCTCGTTACTTGAGCGGTGACTAGGAAGGGCGAGGACGTAGCTCAGCCATTGCTCCAGACTCAATGGAGCCGCCGTCATGCTGCGTCACTCCACTTGAGACATAGGTGAATAGGTGCCCCTTCCTCGCTCGTCTGACTGCACAGCATCCAGCAGGTTTGCTTCCCCTCTCCAGCAATGAGCATCACTCCGGGAAGCGACGTGGGCCTGGTTTGCTCTGCGAGCCAAGCGCCAGCTTTGATATCCTCTAAGCTAGGCTTACAAGCACAATTATCCGGGTGTGAGTGCCACTCACCGATATACGCGAGTCCTTCCCTAGTGACCCTCCGGATTCGGTCGTATTCATCGAATAGACCCTGATTACCACGAATGTAGACGGTGGGCTGTCGCTCGCTATCTGGTGGGGCTGGAATCTGGTGTGAGACATAGAGGGTTCTTCGCTGAGCGTCAACATGCGCCAGAAGGACTCCGCCTGTCTCATTTGGCAAGGAACCTTCTCGCTGTCCGCTTACCTCCTCCAAAAGCAATGTGTCCGTAAAGACCGTCCACGTTCCCAGCTCTCCGACCTCGACGATGCCCCCAAGAGGGATATCGGTCTGGTCGAATCCAAAGCCATCGTCTCTTGCCCGAAGTACTGTTGCCCGTGCCTCGGATTGGGCGAGCCATGAACGCAAGAGCCTCTCCGCTTGGGCGGCGTGAATTGCCATCAAACTCTGGGGCAACAAGCTCGTGATGTCCCGGCAACTCCCTACAGTCTGCCCGCTCTGAAGGTGACCTTGGAGCGAATCGACCGATGAGGCCGCTCGATAGTATTGAGCCTCGATGGCATCAAGGCGAGTGCTTCGGGCCTCATCTTCACCCATGAAGACCAAATCTCGACCTGACGGGGAAACGAAAACTGAGCATCGCCGGGCGTTGGAGTTCACATCCCTCGCAAGATGCCTTGCAACCGCGACGCTTGCAGAGAGGTCTACGATAACGCCTGCCGACTCCATCGCCGACTGAACTGCGGCCGCTTGCTGACCCGGTGTCAAAACATTCGCAACGATTCCTTCGACGGATGGGGCATCCAGAAGGCTGTTGGCTTCACTCGCGACGGCGGTCGCTTTGGGGCAACCCAGCCAATCTCCAGGAAGTGAGTGGCGTGCGAGATTGTGGGGCATCAAATTGTCATCGTCGATTAGCTTCCAAGTCGTCATGCCACCGCGGACCGCATTCATCACTACCTGGGAGCCTAGGGCACCGGCTCCTACTGCTACAAGGGGAGTCAGTAAAGCCTCATTCCCACTGTATAGGCTCGCGAGTTCTGGAGTCAGTTCGAATCTGACGTTCAAGTAAGAGACGGTGGTCTCCTTCCCCGTTCTCGATATGTCCAAATTGATTCCACCCGTGAAGCCGATATCGCGGAAAATCCCTCGAATCCCTGACTGAGAGGCGTTGGCCGAGATGCAGAAGAACGCAATGAGTTCAGGCTCTGGCTCCGATTCTGGACTTCGCTTCCTCATGAGCAGGATGAGGAGCACCAGAAAACCGAACTTGTCAAGCTCTGTCTCTCTGGCGAGAAGCTGTTCTTGCAGGTCGCTGACTACATTGATGCCAACGGACTTGAGCTGAGTGTCCAACTCTTCCAATGTCCTCGGTGCATCGTTAACGACGCAATGCTCGTGAGGCTGGCTTACGAACGGGACAACTAACGCTGGCTTTGCTTGTCCGGTATGGCGACGCCCTGGTCGCCGCTGAATAAACACAGGGCCAGTAGGCGTATCGATAATGTCGAGGTCAAGAGCCTTCGTGGTTGCGGGAAATCCCTCAAGCAGCTGTCTACTGATGATGAGAGGTGATGACTTTGCCAGAAACGCAGGTTCGAGCGGCTGGTCTGGCCTATGCAACTGACCAATCGCGGTGTCATTGAACCAGTTCTGAAGCCGGAACAAAAGCTCGTTCGCAGTAAGCCGCAATCGCACGTCGGGCCACGGCTCGGCGAACAAGCAAAGACTTGGAGCTTCTCCAACCGGAACGCCACCGTTCAAGTGCAAAACTCTATCTCGGGGGAAATCCGTGCGAAGCGCCCTGACTTCCGGATACCAGTCGTCGGCCTTCGAGAATAAAACGGCGACAAGCTCTAGGCGCTCAATTGCGATGACAGGACGTTGTGGAACAGTTGGCCTAAGCTCAACAACTATCACCTCACGACCAGAGTCCAGGCGGCGGCATTCGACTACTTGAGCATTGGGTGTTACCCCGCTTTCGATGAGCAGGGCGAAATCAACCGCCCTCTGAATGGTCAGACCGTCGAGAGAGACCAACTCTCCCTCGACGGCACGAAACTCAGCGGCCATGGTTATCCCACCCGATGCGCGGCCTGACTTGTGGCCGTCGCACCAACGGTGACTACCGCGGCCCGTTTCAAAGCTGCGCCCAAGCTCGTGATTTCGATAACCAACGGCTCCGGTGCAGACTTCTTCGGGTGCTCCATTGTGAGGATGAATTCGCCGCCAATTTTGCTCGCCGTGTCCTTGTACGTTGCTGCTGCCTGACGATGCGGGGGCTGCGAGTCGGAATCATCCGTGGGAATCCATTTGCTACTTGAAACGAGAAGCCCTCCGCTTCGGCCCTGGTCAAGAAGCCACTGCACATTCTCGGTTGGCTTCGTTTTGTCTTTGCCCTTCTCCGGCCCGAGGGAGAGATAGCTGCAATGGTGCACCACATCGTAGATGTCCCATTCAAGGCGGCTCTCGTTCTTCTTGAGCTTGGTGACTCGCACGATTTCGTCAAGCTGGTCATGCGGCACATCCGCAGTGATGAGGAACTTGGTCTGCTGGCCAGAGACATTGAAGACAGCCTGCATGACAATGGCGTCCATGTTGCGAACGTGAAGAACACCATCTTCGGTTCGCGAAGCAAAGGGCGAGTGGACGAAGAACTCAGCATTGTCGGCTTCAAGGCTGAACGTCGGAACAACCTTTCCAGCATCGATGACGATGCCTCGCTTCTTGTAGTCTTCCAAGTCGAGACCATTTTTCTCGAACCAGTCCTTCAGGGTGCCGGGTGCTGAGAAGACACGAATCCCCTTCCCTTTCAGTTCTTTGAGACGGTAGCGAGCTTCCTTCCGGATGGTCAGCGAATCACCATCAAGATTCGATTCGACGACGGCGAAGGCCGGAACCCACATTTCTTCCATCTTGATTCGGCCATCGCCTTGCCGGCTGCTGGCGTGTTCGAAGTGGAAAAAGTCGCCAGAACCACGAACATGGTCATCGTCGAGGTGAGTGAAGGCGACGACGTCATAGTAGTCGCGCTTTGCGGCCTTCAAGTCTTCCTTCAGAAGGGTGGGCAGGTCGCAACGAAGGTCGAACTTGTTGTTCCGGTCGCGAACGTCAGCGTAGTCAACGAGGACTTTGCGAGCGTTCGAATTGATGTCGATGCGGAGCGTTTCCGCGTTGTCGAGGGGGTAGTAAGTTACTTTATGCATCGGAGAGATACCTTGCTTTTTGCCGACTGGAAAGTCAGCACGATTTCTCCTCCGCAGGTTTCAGTCACTCGATTTGTCGCCCGAGCCGCATGCGGTTCAGCGTAGAATAGAGATGTCCAGTGCCCGCGAGGGATTATCTGGTCGAGGCTCCGGGGGCAAACCGGGGCAGAATGACAAACAAACGGGGGTCTCGTAAGAGGCCCTCTTTCTTCTTTAGAGTATGCAACGCGCATAACCCCGCCGAAAAAACTTTGATGGGTTTGGCTCATTTGGACTTGTCCTCCAAGAGCGCAGTGAACGATTCAAATCGAAGTCGAAACTTGTGGCTCTGCTCCCAGGCTACTTTCAGGGCTTCAGCTTCGTGCAGTTGAATTCTGCTGTCCTTGATTGCCGCAATCACGATATCGGTTGTTGTCAGAACGGGCAAATGGCCGGCGGTTGGGGCGGCTCGCTTCACCGCTCGGCGGTCGTCAATTGCAATCGCACACTTCAATTCAAGTGCGGCGGCAAAGGAAAGAGCTTCTCCTGCGCCAAGACCGACTTCAGTAAATGAGGCGACCGTCGCGGTGATTTGCGGACCATCGAGCACCACCCTTGTGATAGCGCCTTCCTTAATGAGCCGGTCGAGGAGCACCCGTTCAGTCTTGATTTCATGAATGACGGCGTCAACGACATGCACTGAAAATCCGAGCTCCAGCATCAAGTCCATGCGCTCCACAACTAGGAAGTTGAGGAGCGTGGACGAGTCTGCTATTAGGAGCGGCGGAGATTCCATCAGTCGTCAAAATGCTCCTGGACCTGAGCCCATTCCTGCGCAACATCAAGCCTGGCCAATGCACAGAACTCTCGGAATCGGCCACCTGAAATAACCTCTCTCCGGTAAGCCTCACGAACTAGCCATCGCAGGTAGCTCGCGAGAAGCGGCTGTTCAGCATCCTTTCTGTCCATCCATCGACGTGCTTCCTCCTTCTGGCCAAGAAGCTCTTGGAGTCTGTCTCGATTAACCTTGCCCAGGTCGCTGAGGCGATATGCCGCCGCCTCATAGCTCACCTGAAACCAGTCTGCGAGATAGGCAACGTCATGAAAGGCAATGTCTTGACTCCCTGGCGCGTTGCGTTTTTCGGCAGATTCTGCCCCTTCTGATGCTGAGTCGTAGAACCACATAAGCTCCCTACTTGGAGCTCCCTTGTCCAACCTCGCCAGCAATTCGTAGACACCTTTCTTGGGCATCAGGAATTCACTCGCGAAACTGTTTGCGCGCCGTTCGATGAGTTCTTTTGAGTTCTTTGCGCTGCTCACCGAAGTCGGCCGGTTGCGTCGGTCGGTGAGGACGTGAGCATATTCGTGAGCATAAGAAAAGCGTCGGCGACTTCTGTTATGGCTCTCATTGACGAAGACGGCCGCTCCAATGTCTGAGTGGAAAAGGCAGATTCCGGAAACATGGTCGGGCATTGGGGATGCCACTGACCAGACTCCCTGCTGACCAACGACTTCCGCGACATCTTGAATCGGGCCCCACCCTAGTCCAAGACGCTGCCTTTCCTGCTGCGCGAGTTCTTGGCCTTGCTCGTAAGCCTCCGCATTGTTTCTTGGTTCGCGCATCGCATAGTCAGGAGGAAGAACTCGCGGGTCATCACCTAGCATCTGCTCGATGATTCGAGCCTCCCTGAAGACGTTTGAAAACCAAGTGAGCTGAGAGCGGAGTTCAGGTGACTCTCCAAGGGTGTCCTGCATTCTAAAGAGCGCAGTGAGAGGCTCCTCGGATTCCGCATCTTCGCTTTCGTGAAGGAGCGACGATAATGACCGGCCGTACATCCGCGCGAGCCGCACAATTTCGAGCGAGTTGACGTTCCTATCTCCAGATTCAATCTGAGCAAGGGACTCGCGTGCAAGCCCGAGTTCGTCCGCCACTTCCTGCTGAGTGAGCGCGACGCTCTTTCGAGCTTCCTGGAGCCGCTTGCCGAGTGCTTCTTGAGTGAGTGCCATAGATATCCTTACAATTCCGCTTAATCTTGCCTTTATTATAGGCTCGTTCCAACGCCTACGTCAATTATTGACGTATTTGTAAGGTATTCCGTTCCCGAATTCTTTCGTTACCCCACCTGGAAAGCGCTCAGTAGGTCTTTGGACCTACTGAGCGAACAAATCACCACCGATTCTCGTATAATAAATAGTTATCCCAGTTTATGGGGTGGTGCGGTTCAGTCCAGCTCCAAGAGCTTCTCGTCACCTTCGCTGCGATTCTTATCGTGGCAGTGTTGAAAGTAAAAGGAGAAAAATCATATATGGAAAATGAACGCACGGGGCAAACCCCACAAAGTGAAATCGTCAAAACTACAAAACCTCGAAGCTCATCAAAGTGGAAGAGCTTCATTGACAAATCAAAATGTCTTCTCGCGGAGACATTAATGCACTTTGGAGCTGTAGCAGCCGCCTCACCCTTTGGTTCTCGCTGATTTTCGGGAACCACCCAATTTCCTCTGCCGCAATTAGAACCGAATGCGCTCAATGTCATCGAGCGTCGCCCGATGATTTCGCCGGTCGTAGAGTTTGGTTGTCCTACTGTCAGCGTGACCGGCAATCCATTGAGCCATCTCGAGGTTCCCACCATTCTCCAAGTAGGTTGTGATTCCCGTCGCCCTAAAGCTATGACAAGAGAATCGACCGCGAAGCTCCGCGTCTCGGACCCTGCGCTGAATCATTTGGTAGGCATCCGTCCGGCTGATAGGCTTGTCCGAGAGCTTCCCAGTTCGACCAATGGCGCTTCGGAAGAGAAGGCTGTTCGGTTGATTTCCAATCTCGGCCGCTTTAATGTAAGCGTCCAGATACTCCTCAAGTGTGTGGTGGCACGGAATCTCCCTCTCCTTTCCTCCTTTCTCATTGAGCCGGATTACCGTGCGCCTTCCGACCGCCATGACATCTTTTACTCGAAGGGAGACGACGGCTTCGACGCGGGCGAAAGTGAAGGCCATGACTCCAATGAGAGCTCGGTCTCGAAGGCCAACAATTGAATCGGTGTCAAAGCTCGCGAAGAGCTGGTGCATTTCTTCAGGAGTGAACGCTGGCGTCTTCCCTTCCGAGCGCGAGAATCGCGGGGTCTTCACCTCTCGCACTGGGTTCCGGTCGAGCACTCCCTTCTCGACGAACCATGAGAAGAGCATCCGGAGAGCTGAGAAGTGGCGCTTGATGCTTGGGCTGGAAAGCTCGCGCGACACCTCTTCTCGGTAGGCGGCAAGATGGATGCTCGTGATTTGCTCCAGGCGAAAACTCCGCTCGTCGCACCACTGGGCAAACCTGGCCACGTCGCGCATGTAGGCCGAGCGAGTGTTGGCGTTCGGAATTGTGACGGCGAAAAATTCGAGGAAAGCCCTCTGTGCCTCTGTGGGCGCGTTTGCGAAAAGGGCGGGCATTAGATGCCCCCTCGAAACTGGGCCGCTCGCCCTTACTGGCAGTAGAAGTTTGTCTCCGTCCATGCTTCGTCTCTACTGTCGAGTGTGGCACAGAAGAAGCCTCACATAAAAGGGGTTATGTGTGGCTATCTGAACAATTGGGGAGAGTTAGCCCTTTCGCATCGTGCGGACGAAAATTTCAAGCTCCTGTCGAGGGACGCGAGTGAGTCGGCCGACCTTCACAGAAGCAATCGTTCCAGCGGCAATTAGCCCGTAGACCTTTGACCGGCTCATGTTCAGCCGGTCGGCGACCTGTTTGATTGATAGTAGCAATGGGTCATCAACGCGCGTCACGACAGGTGAGCCGGCAATGCGCTTTGCGAAGATGATGTTGGGCAGCGTCGAGACGAGAAACCAGCCTTGAGCACCCATTTGATTGAGTTGGTCTTCGCTCAGGGCTGAAGAGTTAAAAGGAAGGGACTTGTATTGGTAGACGTCAACTGAATGCTGTTGCATGAAGCAGGCATACTCATTCCGTTTCGAGATAGTCAACGCCCGGATTCGTGGCTGGGACTGTAAAATGAAAGCATGAATGACCTAAGAGCGCGACTCTTAGAACATGTCCCGTCGCCCGAAGGTACTCAGGCAGATGTAGTTCTCATTGAGCCGAACGGTGATGAGCACCGTGTTCGTTGCCTCTGCAAACTAGACGGAACAACCGACCTTGGAGGGGATGGAGAGATGATTTCATTCCTGAACAGGAAATATGGGGCTCAAACAGTATGGGCGCTTGCCCGCCAAGCCACCCTTGGTTCTGGGGAGCTGACGCCGTGAACCTGTTCCTCAAGGATGCAGAGAAAGGGCTTGTGCTCTGCAAGCACGTTCCGTTCCTGCGAGAGGAAGACTTGGAGCTACTCGTCTTCGAGAACAGCGACATCCTAGGTGATGTCTTCCCGCTATGGCGTCAAATTCGCGGCGGTGCAAAGCCCGGAATCCCCGACATCATCGGAATTGACCGCGAAGGAGTCGTCTGTATAGTCGAGATTAAGAACGTCGCGGTTGATGAAGGCATTCTCCCTCAAGTTCTCGCCTATGCTATCTGGGCAGAGGACAATCCGGATTCTATCGCCAAGATGTGGCTTGAAAAGAAGGACCGGCCAGAAGGCTTGAGCCCGAACTTCGACAATTACGCCGTCCGAATCGTTGTGGTTGCCCCAACCATCTTGCCCGGGACAGTGCATCACATGAGGAAGGTGACTTTCCCTGTTGATTTGTTGGAGGTGAATCGGTATCAACTCGATTCACAGATGGTCGTGGCAGTTCATCGCCTTGAAGCTCCAACCGCCCCGAAGAGTAGACCCACGACAGCAGCGGGTAGCTATGACCGAGCTTGGTACGAGACGGCAGGCTACGACGCCAAGGCCACCGGCGATTATTTTCGCATGGTTGAAGAGGCTTCGGCTGTCGTGGAGCGCTCTGGCTGGCCGGTCGATGTGAAGCTGAACAAGGAGTATGCGTCGTTCAAGGTTGGCGGGTCGATTGCCTTTGGCATTATGTGGGCGAACAAGAAAGACCATGCCTTGTTCTTCAAGCTGGGTCAGGTGGACTGCGAAGCTCTCGCGCCTGAGAACGCTGGGAAGTACCGCTACGATGTTGGCTGGAAGCAGGGCCTGTTCCGACTAGAACATGAGAAAGCAGGTGTTCAAGATTACGAGCCTCTCATGGAAGCGAGCGTTAAGCGCTTCGTTGGCGCATAACGATTAGTAGGAGACAGGCGATGCAGGACAAGAGCTTGGACGTGCTATCTCTGAATTGCAATGGCGTAGCGCTAGACTTTACAAAAGCGGACCTGGAGTTCTCCGACCCAGGGCTGGGAGTCCCTGTTTGGGCCAAGAAGAACAACAAGTCCGTACGGGAGACTTTGGCGCATCCGAAATATGCGAAGCTAAGTGCCCTGTGCGAAACATATCGGGCCGAGCTTGATAAACCCCTGGGAGAGTTTCTCCTTGGTTTGATGGAGTGCGGTGACGAGTTCTATAGACGTTTCTTGAATAGTGACGGGGAGGCGGAATTCACAGTCTTCTCTTTGGCTGACTCAACCCTTGCAAAGGTTCGGGGTCTTTACCTCTATGAAGTCAAAGGAGAGGTTGTTTACATTGGGCGATGCCTAGATAGCTTTGCTAAACGAATCAACCAAGGGTATGGCAAGATTCACCCCAAGAATTGCTACATCGATGGGCAACGAACAAATTGTCGTTTGAATGCTTTGGTTTCGGCCAACCAAGGTGATGTGGCCCTCTATGTGTGTCCGATGAGCAGCGAACAAGACATCATACGATTAGAGACAGCATTGTTGAAGATATACCGTCCCGGATGGAACAAGCAATTCGCTTAGACATCGGAAGAAGCGCGTCACGTCCAGCTTATCGGCCCCTTTCCATCTCCTGTGGCCTGAACGTCTCCCGAGACAAGTCGATGTCCTGAGCGTTCTCAGCTTGCTTTTGCTCTGGCCCCTGCTCGTTGAGAGGCTGAACAGTCTCTTTTTCAGGAACAGGCTTATCTTGCTCCGGCTCATGCTTGTTGAGAGGCTGACCAGACTTCATATCAAGAACCGGATTATTTTGTGAGTCGTACTCGCGGCCCTGAAATGCGTCACCCAGTTTAAGGTCATGCTCGGGAGTCAGCTCCGTAAAGTCACTTTCCACGTCCCAGACCTTGACGTCTGGAAAAGCTTTCTTAGCGTCTCTCAATTCGCTTACGTTGAGGTCGTCGTTATTGCGAAGACGGGTGAACTGGGGGTTCTCGACAAACTTCTCGCGTTCGCTTATTTCGAGAGCCTGAAGATTCCCTTTGCTGTCCCTCACATACCAATCCGCATGCGATGGATTAATTTTCATCTCCGAAGACAACTTGGATATCGCGGTGTTACGCGCCTCATCGTTGTCGAGGCTCTGTCCCTTGTTCTTCTCATGGTCTTCAAGGATGAGTTGCGGCCGATTCTCTTCCGAACGGTCTTTGGCTCCTTGCACCCATATTGAGGTGGAATAGGGCTCGAAGGTCATCTTGAAATCGTAAAACGCGGTGTCGTGTACCCAGTCTGGCATGGTCTAGTTTCTCCTCCGAATTCCGTTGTCAGGATTAGAGCCGGGCAAGAATCGTTCAGGCTTGTACCTGCGGCTTACGGTCATTACGTCGGCAATCGGCTTAGAAGCCACCGTCTTCGGTTCAGCAGGGGGCTCTGAAACACTCGTAGCCTCTTTGGGCTTTTTAGGTTTTGGGAGGTAGGGCTTCGACTCTTTCTCAGTCCAGGGTTGGAGATATTGGTCATCACTTCCTCTTGGTTTGACGCGAGGCTCTCGGTTTGATTCGGCAGCCAACATCCTCTCGAATCCTAGTAGTTGGAATCTTGCTGCCCCAAGGTGGTGCGCAATGTATCCGTTTACACCTATAGCTGGCGAAGTTATCGGCAAGGAGAGAAACTGTGAGGCAAGAACTGCGTCGCGCGTAGCAATTTCAGCCGATTTACTGATAGAGAGATTCTGCCCAGTGCTCTGTGACGTCGCTGTACTCTCTGAGTCCGACCAGTTTTCCGAATGAGTTACGCTGCTTGAATACGAAGACTGACCGCCTGACTTGCCACGAGTTGTCCCTTTGTTGTAGCCCTTTGAATACGAAGTACCCTTCGTGTCCGTCGAACCCTCGGTATTGGATTCTCCTACCGATGCACTGTCCTTCAGCTCGATAGTCTCAGACTTACCGAATACCTCCTCGGACCACTTTGCCGTCTTCGTGCTATCGACCCTCAAAATCACTTTCGTAGCGCATAGTCCCAGGATGGACTCGGCGGGCTTTTCTCCAAAAGATTCTTGAAAGCCTTCAATATCTTGAAGGCCAAGAACCACGCACGCTCCAAATGACCGCCCTCTGTTCATCAGAGCTCCCAGCGAGTCCAAGTTCCCAGCGTCTTTGATTTCATCTAGGAAGAACCATGTCCGCCCAGTCTTTGTCGACGGGCCTGAAAGAAGCAGCTCGACCAGTCTTTTGAAGATGACTCGGTTCAGAATGTCGAGACTTGACCTATAGGCCTCGTCATGCCCGAGTACAAGAATCGACTCGGATTCCAGCCAGTCTTTGAGGCTGAGCTTTCTCTCAGCCTTCTCCCAGAGAGCTGCAACCACGTCGAATGAACCCACCTTGGAGGCGAGTGTCGCCATGACACTGCGCGACTCCCGGTCATTGGCTAGATAAGTTTCGACCAGATGCTGCGTAACAGGGGTAGAGGATAGTACACCTGCAAGTAGCTTGTCTGATTTGAGCGTGACGAGGATGTCTCGAAAAGTCCAGTCCCCCGGCCTTGTAAGGATGAAGGCGACCATCACTCCTTCCAGCAATTGACGGGAAGCGTCCGCGAAAAATGGCTGCGATGCGTTCTTCTCTTCGGGAATAAAGATGGAGGCGATTTGCTTGGCTGTTGCGGGCTCAGTAATGTCCTTAGACATGTCCCATGCAACTGCTCTTTCGTCAAAAGGATTGAAGATGTGGATTGGAGCCGTTACCCCCATTCCATATAGCTGGGGAATGGCCTCTAGTTTTGCGTCAAAAATTAGGGCTCTATGCTTGTCCCAAGTCTTCGGGCCATCGTATATCGGCACCTCTGTCTCAAAAGTTTCCTCATCTACCTTGGCTGTGGGCTCCACCTCGTTACCCTTCACTTTGCCCCGGAAAAGCGCGTATTCTTGTGGAAACACGGCCCTGATGACGAGAACATACAGTAGGGGTGAGAGGAACCAGGACGCAATCAAAAGCAATGGATTTGATATCGCTGAAGCAGGGAGAGAGTATTTGACTTTGTCAAATTCCATCAGCTTCTGTATTACAAATATGCCATACGCAGACCACAAGACAAGGAACACATAACCCGATGCGTTCATCTGTTTTGCGGCAACGGTAGGTCGCAGCGGCTCATTTTCCTCAAAAGCAGGGCTCTGGTTTAGTGGGATATTTTTAGGAGGTTTCGTTGGCTCCGTCGTCAGGGCGGCGAGAGCCTGTTCCTCCGAAACGCCAGCTTTCCAGGATTGCCCAATCTTCCCAAGCACCGATTGCATTAGAAGTCTCATGAGCACGGTCTTTCCAGAGCCTGGAGCACCTACGAAGGCGATGTGCTTAGTTGCATCCTCCCCAGAGACTTCAAATGGTCCAATCTGGAGCAGTGGTTCCCACCACCTAGTGGCATCAGACAGCCGAGCTGATAGTTCGTCTTGTTGGACGAGGAATCGACCTCTGAGTTCTTGCAGAGTCATAACTGGAGACGCAGGAGTCTGGTTGTGCCTGGCTACTTGCGCTTCTTGCTCCATATCAGAATTATGAACGCTCGTTAGCTCCCTCGGGTGATTTCGTTTTGTCTTTGCTCTGCAAGCCTGATGACCGTCGAGGCCATTTCTTTCTGTCTCGACCGTGCCATTTCCCGAGCGATTTTTTCCATTTCGTCTCCTGATTCCATCCGCGTCATGTAGAACCGAGTGAAGAATTCTGCCCGTGAACCCTGCACATAGGAGAGTTCCCTATCTTGCATGGGACCACCGGCGAGAACATAGGTTGCATTCGTCGTGGCTCCCTGCCCTCCGTGAGTCGTACTGGCATAGCCGAGTTCGACATGATGCATGGCGTCGATGTCGAAAGTGATTCGCTCGCCCGTATCGAGTCTCACACTCGCGCCGTTTCTATCCTGGTCGTAGTCGACAAGAGTGCCGCGCTCACCATTTACGACTTGCAGCGTGGCGTATTTGCGCTTGAAAATGAGTCGGTCTCCCACGCGAAAAGTCTCACCCGCAATCTTCACCTCAACATCACCAAGTTCTCCATTTTCCAGACGCTTGGCCTGGGCAAGGTGATTGAGTTTGTGCTTGTCGGCTCGAGTTCCGGCGAGGAGCAAAGTCTTGGAAATTGGCTGCTTATCCTCTGCCCAGTCGTTGATAAGGGCACTCATGGCCTCATCTCTTGTCTCGGTAACGCGCACTAGCCCCTGCTTAACAAACTCTTCAAGAGCCTCCTTCGACTTCCCTGCCCTAAGGTTCATGACTGTATTCACTGCCCATTCATCTTTTTGCCTATAGATGTGAACGAGTTCAGCCTGGCCATATCTTGCCCCAAGTTCCATGAAGGGGGCACCAGGGCCAATCGGTTGGAGTTGCTTGGCGTCACCAATTAGGACGAGTTTCGCTCCGCTTGTTTGGCACATTCGGGCAAGCCATTCTAGTTCGGGAGTCGCAACCATTCCCGCTTCGTCAACGACGAGAATCGTTTTCGACGTCAGTTTAAGAGTCCCGTTTTGAGCACGGCGAATCAGACTCGCTATCGTATTGGTGTCCATCTCCGCGTCTTTCCCCAATTGCCTCGCAGCTTTCCCCGCAAGTGCCGTTCCATCAACGATGAACCCGGCCGCCTCCCAAGCCTCCTTAGCGGCTTTGAGCATGGTTGTCTTTCCGGTGCCTGCGATGCCCGACACTATCGCGAGTGCGCCTGTCGAGTGAGCGATGTGCCAAACAGCCTGCGATTGCTCAAGCGATAACCCTTCGTTCCTTCCTAAGACTCGCACCATCACGTCCTGGGTGACCACATGCTCTTCATTCGAAAAGAGCGCATCGGCTGCCGATAGGAGCCTTTGTTCTAGCTCCAGCATGCCTTTCGTCGTGAACCTCTCTTCTCCACGGTGTCTTCCGAGCCGGACAATCTCTTCACTGGATTGCAAAAAGTAATGGGTGCCTTCGAGCAGTTCATCAACATAGAGCCCGGAAACTTGTCCCATCTCAGCAGCGGCGCGAACAAAATCTCGTTCAGTGAAGTGGGCTTGGCTGAAGGTCAAGTCTTTCACGGATTCTGCGAGAACCTCTTTCAATGCCGTTTCAGGACTTCGCTTTAGCCTTACGGACCTCAGCAGACCAGCGGCCTCTGATTCCGACCACGAAAACTTGTCTCCTGTTTCCCTCCACTCCTCTCCAAGTAACACGCGAGAAATGAGTTCCTTTGCTGCGCGTGTTTCTATTGCGGCAACGGCGGAGGCCTCAGCGCTCGACAGCCCCTTCTCTTTGAGAAGCGACTCGATTTCCGCTCGACGCTTGCTGAACTCCGCTATAAGCTCATCGGAAACGCCGGACACTTCAAACCAGTTCTTAACCGCGTGAACCGGAACCCCAAGTTGGTGAGAAAGAATTGTGGCGAGTTCTAATCGATAGATGGCTCCAGCGGCCATCTTCGATAGAAATACATCAAGGGAACTGACGGTGCCCGTCGACCCATCTGCCCTAACGCAGACATTCATGAGCAATGCGTGGGTGTGGAGTTGGGGGTCGAGCGCCCGAGACGTCGAGTGCTCAAAGAGAGCGACCACCATTTCGCCCCGCTCCAACTGTGAGCCACTCTTGCCCCGTCTCGTTTCTATGGCGTTGTCCTGGAGATAATCGAGTGCCTTCTTTACCGCCTGGTCGTGAGCGTTTTGGATGAGAACCCGGTCATCGAGGCCAAGTTGAGACCAGAGCACGGAAACAGATTTCGGCACGGAAAATGTCAAATCCCATCCCGGCCTGTGGTTCAGTTCTCCGTCCTTTCTCTGCAACTGAACGAGAAGAGTTGAGCCGTCACCGCTCCGGCCATCGAAAAGATTGTAGAGTTGTCGCCCCTCAACGGTGCCAGTCAATCCGAGTAGTTCGGCTCCCTTTCCGTACCACTTTCCCGGTGGCTCGCCGCCTGCCACATAGTAGTCCTCTCTGGCAAGGCTTAGGTAGTAGCTCGCCTGGCCGCCGGACATAACACTTACGCTGAGCACTTATCCTCCCTATCCGAGGCTCTTGACAATTTCATCAGCCTCCTCCTCTGTTGCTCCCATTTTGGTGACGAGAATGAGAAAAAACATGTGGGCGAGCGAGCCCTTCAGAGCCTGAATTTCGTTGGTTGTATCGAGCCCCCTAATGACGAGACGCCGCGCATATTCTCCGGAGCTAAGCCCTGATTTCGCACCCTCTTCTTCGAGCTTCTTGATGTAAAAAGGGTCGAGTCGAAACCCAATAGCGTCCTTCTTTTTCTCGGTGTTCAGACGTCTGAACACTTCCGCTGGACGCACGTTATCGAGCTCGGTTTTGAGCGACTCAACGTCGGACTGTTCGAATACGACAACGGGCCGCGTCTTCTTCAGCGCCCGGCCTGCTTTGAGCCTGCCGGATGCGACAAGTCTCTCGAGCGTCCGGATGCTGACGCCAAGAAACTCAGCTGCCTGCTCCTTATTCATGAAAGATTAGACGCGCCCAACTCCGGAAAGATTCGCCAGCTTCGCCATGGCGTTCATCCAAAGGTGAGTCAGGTGTGATGGGGCTTAGCGTCTCGTCTTATTCTGCTGTTGGAGCGGCTGATTCTGCTGATTCTGGGGCTGATAGCGCGCTCGCCTTCAGGGCGAGCTTAGCCTCTCGGAGTGCTTGCGAGAGAGCGTCTACGACGTCTTGTGGCGAGACGGAGTCCTGCTCGAACACGAGTGTGAGAGTGGCGTTTTTTGTCTTGAGTGGAATCTTAGTCTTGGGCTTTGGAGACTCGCTGTCGGCATTAGCTTTCTTCGCTCTGGCAGTCTTGACGGTGACTTTTTCGCCGCTAATAGCGGCTTGCCAGAGAGCCCTTGCGCCCTCCTCAGAATCCTGCTTTGCAATCTCTAAAAGCACTGACCGAGAGAGCTGTTCAGACGTCTGAACACTTTGCAAAAGGTCTTCTGGAAGACTCAGAATCCGGAGCATCTGATTTACCCCCGCCGCCGATTTTCCAATCCTTTCTGCGAGCTGCCTTTGCGACAACTGAAACTCGTCCATCAGGCGGCGATAGGCAAACGCCTCCTCCAGGGGGCTGAGCTCCTGGCGATGGATGTTTTCGATAATCTGGACTTCGAGCCGCCTATGCTCATCGACCGTCCGGATGATGGCTGGCACAGTTGCCATCCCCAACGCCTTCGCGGCGGAGAAGCGCCTCTCGCCCGCGATGATACGGAAAGTCTCTGAACCAAATGGAGACACTACGATGGGCTGGATAATTCCGTGCTCGGCAATCGAAGCTTTCAGCTCCTCGATGTCTCCGATGTTCTTTCGAGGCTGGTCAGGGTCCGGTTCGATGACTTCGATGGGCACCCGCGCGAATCGCTCGTTCCCCTCTTTCAAAAGGGCATCCGCTTGCGATTCATTTCCAGTAGCGGCTTCGGCGAGTCTTTGTTTTAGGCGGGCCATATTTCAAGTATCTCCTTTACGAGTGCCCGGTAGTCTTGAGCGCCCCGGCTGTACGTCTTTTGAAGAATCACCGGAATGGGGTCTTCATCCTCCGTCTCAATTTGGCTTCTTGGAATCGCTTCCGTGTGCCGAATCCGGCTCTTCAAAATCCGGTCGGAGAAACCTTCAAGGTATTTGGTCGCGTGGAACTGCCGGTCTTCACCATGGCCGGTCATCTTCGTAAGCACAATCCGCCAATCGTAGTCTCCACCGTTCTTGGTGACTTTCAGAGTTGACATGAGGTCACTCAGTCCGCAAAGGGCATAACCCGTGAGCTCCGTTGGAATCAAAAGCTTGTCGGCGGCATAGATGGCGTTCACCGGAAGCAGGTCGAGCGTCGGCTGGGCATCGATGATGATGTAATCGAACTGCGGCACGGTTGCAAGTGCCTTGGATAGCCTGGTTTCTCGGAACACGGCCGCATTGAGCTGAACCGCCGTATGAGCAAGCCGGATATCGGCGGGCACGAGTTTGAGATTCGGCTCCTCAGTATCGAGGATGACCGACTCAAGCGTAACGTCTGGGCCAAGAAGAACCTGAGCAATGGAGTTTGATTCGCCTGGGTCAAAATCGACTCCTAAGCCATAAGTAGCATTGCCTTGCGGGTCAAGGTCTACCAGGAGCACTTTGTGGCCGTGGCGAGCCATTCCTGCCGCTAGATTGACGGCTGTGGTGGTCTTCCCGACTCCCCCTTTATGATTGATGACTGCAATGGTTTGGCTCATGCGCTTACTCCTTCCGTGGAAAATGGCTTGTCATTCATTGTGGCGTCCCAATCCCAAAAAGACGGCAAGCATTCGGGACATGTCTCGGCAAGATATTCGAGAATGAAATCGGCACGGCCCTCGGGGTCGTTCAGAGTCTCCATCGAGCGCCGGTACATGACTTCGGACATTTGCTTTCGCCTTGCGAGCTTCTTCTGCATCCAAGCCTCACACGTTTCCCAGTCGGGGCCACCCTTGGATTCCAGACTCCGTGCAACTGAGCGGAGGTAGTCGCGGTGAACAATTCCAAACTCCTTCTCGTGCTGGGTGCGCCGCTCGGACTCTAGACGCTTATACTGGGCCTCGATTTTGGCCGGGAGGTAGACGATGAACTCATTTCCGAAATTACGAACCGCAAGGGCAAGGGTGCGAACGGGGAACTTCGGATTCTCATTCTTCTGGACATAACGAGCGAACTCTCGTCCAAGTTCGCCGGGATTCAATTTGGCTTGGCCGTTAAACCGGGACAGTAGGGAAGTGGCTGCCTCTTCGTCGGTGATGGAAGAGACTGGCAGCGGCTCGCCTTCATTTCCGCCAAGGCCAGCGTAGAAGTAGGACACGAAAACCTGTGCCGCTGAGCGTTCTGCCTTTGGTGCTTCGGTTACGGGAATGTCGAGCTCGATGGCGCGAATGAGAAAGCCTGTCTTGCTGGTTTTGACCTTTCGGAAGGGAAGAGCTTCGAGTTGTCTCTCGATTCGTTCAACAGGGAAGTGCTCAACGATTTCATTGGCCTTCACCGGGTCAATACCCTCTGCCATCAATCTTCCCATCAAAAGCGCAAGCGATTTTCCTCCCGCAACAACGGCGTCTGTTTGTTGTTGTTTAGAAGGGTTGTTTAATCTTGTTGTTTCTATATCGCTTCGATTTTTGAACGCTTCCGGCTTCGATTTTTGAACCGTTGCCGCTTCGGAAATTGGACCGTTTGCCGCTTCGATTTTTGAACTGTCTACCCGCTTCGATTTTTGAACCGTCTCCAAATCTCCGCTTCGATTTTTGAACTGTCTACCCGCTTCGATTTTTGAACCGTTCCTCTTCTCAGACTCAAAATCGGGGTTTTCATCCCAACAAACAGCGAAAGTGGTCGCCTTACTGGCCACACCTGCTGACGGGTCGAAAATTCCTTCGGAGACCTTACGAATATAGTTGCCTTCGATAGCGGATTTGAGTGCGCTGCTCACCGTCGATGAAGAGGCAATTCCCGTTCTTCTCATGATTTCCGAGAACGACATTTCGACTTGCTGGCGACGGAACCCGTAGCGGGTTTGGAAGCCAATTGTATGCCGGATGATGACTCCCACCACGCGGACAATAGCGAGGGGTTCATTGGGGACGGTGTAGTCAAAGAAGTCGTTCGGAATGTGGGTGAGATTGCCGTTACCGGCAAAGAACCCGTCGAACTCCAGCGGGGAAGTGATATAGTGCTCGCTCTCGTCCCAGCGCAGGCTGTAGAGAGCTGAGTATCCCTCTTCACCAGCCTTATGAGGTTGACCAAAACGCAAGCAGTCGATGTACCGCTTCTGAATCGCTTCGTCGATGGCTTCGCGGATGGCACCGCGAGAAACGCCTGCTTCTTCGATGAATTCTCGGTAACTGACGTGAGTATTGGGGTTCTGCGGGTTGCCTTGTTCATCCGACCATCCAAGGGTCTTGCGGATGAGATAGGCGACCAGTCTGAGGCATCCTCGCGAGGCGTTAGGGAGCACCACGTCGAAAAATTGATTCGGCGTGTACGTGGTTGAACTCGTCGGGAGCTTAAAGCCTGGGAAGGCCATCTGCTTCGCCTGAAGTTCGGACGTATTGGTGTCTCGTTGCCTCGGGTTCAAACGTTATTCCGTGACTTGGTTTGCAGGTTTAGATGCGAACGACTTGATGTCGATTCCAAATTTCTGAGCGTGCTCTTTAACCATTCGGTTGATGAGCCAGCTGCGCGAGCGGTCTTCCTGCTCGCCAAGGTGTTCAAGATATTCGAGCACGCCAGATTCAAAAGTGACTCCTGCGGGCTTAACGGTTCGTCCAGTAGATTTAGCGCGGCCTCTTGGCATCGTTCCTCCGTAGCTGGTTGCATCCTCATGGCCTTAGTTGAGGCCAGATGTTCAAAGATGTCAACCCTAAAAGTTCAAGACGCTGGTGACCCCGTAAAAGCCTCTGGAACCTTCAGGGGTGTTGAAGAGAAGTGTTCAGACGTCTGAACGGGTAGCTGGAGAGAGCCAAGTCTAGTCAGGCCTCAGCTAGTGAAGGGTGATTTTGCACTCACCACTACCATCCTCTTTGAGCACAAGTGTTCCGCCTGCCTTCTCGCAGGCAGCAGTGATTCGGGCGATTGCTTCCTTTCGAGTTTCCCTGTGTTGCGCTGGCTCGGACTCTTTCGTATTCGAGGGCGTGGATTCCACTGCCTTGTCACTGACGGTGGCTGAGTCGCATCCCAGAACGACCGACACGAAGAGACAGAGCAGGGCAATCCGGATACTCTGCCTGTATTCGTGAAATCGGTCGGAGCGGTGAGTCATTTCTTTTACGCTGCTTCTAACGTATACCTAGAATCCGTTTCCTGAATCTTATCATTCACGGTCTTCATCGAACCGTGAATGACACGAAGACGAAGAACCCACACACCTATTCCTTCCCCTTTGCTAGGCCAAGGCTTTCCCCCACAACAAGCTCCGAAAGCAGTTGTTCAGGTTGTTCGGGAAATCCACGCGGCCAATTACGATATTGAACCGCGAGAAATCGAAGAGGCCATCCTAGAAGCGATTGCGAGAGCCCGCCGTGAGCGCGGGAAAGGAGATGAGCCGTGAAAATGTCTGTCTTCGACTGCAACGTCTTCGTCCAAGCTGTCGCCTTTCCAGGTGCGGCGTACCACTGCTTCGCCCATGTCCTTCATGGTCCTGACCGGCTCTTGACTTCAAAATATGTCCTTGATGAAGCCCGCTATGTTCTTTCAATGCCTTGGCTTCAAGCCAAGCTTCCTGGTATCACCCCGAAGCGTGTCGAGGCCCTGTTCCATCACCTTCACAGAACGGCTATCTACGTCGAGCGCGTTCCAAAGGTCTTTGACTTTCCACCAGACCCGGACGATGCACCGTATCTTGACCTTGCCATTCACACAGGCGCGTTTGCTCTGGTCACGAGAGACAAGGAGATTCTTCGCTTGCGCGAACCTGGTTATGACCTTGCCCGTCGGCTGAGAGAGCGCCATCCACTCTTGAATATCACCATTCCTGAAGGCTTTCTTGACCTTGTCGAGGTCAAGCCGACGCTTAAAGAGATGCTTGAGAAGCGACAAAGGCGATAGGAATGGCGGGGCCGGAGCCCCGCGCGAGGCTCAATACTCGCTAGGAAGCAGGACGGTCGTAGACGAACGGTCAGCTTCAGTGATGACCCAAAACCGGACGCTGTGCCGGTCGTGGTACACGGACATGATGCGTGCTCCCGACTCAAGAGCTTCCTGATTCGCGGCTTTGTCCTCGGGACTGCATTCTCCCCAATCTCCTCTGGCGTGCCGCATCAGCGAACGGATGATGTCCTCCGGATGCAGATTGTCTCTGGCTCCTATCGTGATGAACGTTTGTCCAAGCGTGAATAGGTTTGTTTGTGTTTTCATAGTCACCTCCTCAAAAGGGTTTTGTGTTTCTTCGCCGCCTCAAGAGAAACCAAAACCCGGTCTTCAAGGGAGGTGAAGCGTTGTGCGGCCAAAACTGGGGCGCGAAAATGCGCGGGGCGTGACAGCTTCGCTGGCGCGTTCCGGGCTAGCGCCTTGGTTGCCAACGCGGAATGAAAACTAAACGGTGCCTCACGCGAAAACGGACTCATAGGAGCCCTTCGAGGATGACTCCGGAGGCCTTACGGACGGCTTCGAGAGATTGGGTGAGTTGCTGCGCGTCGCCGTGATAGAGCTTGATGTAGTCGGTGCTCGCTCTGGCCGTGTCGAGACCAACGGCTTGGGCTACAACGTATGCCACTGCCTCGGCTTCGAGCTCTCTGCTTTCCTTGGTAGAGCCTGCGCGTCCGGACCCGTGGTGAAGTATTTCGTGGGCAAGCTCATGAACTAGCGTGGTGAATTCTTGGGCTGGGTCGAGGCCATCTTGTAGGACGACCTTGCCTCCTTTTGAGACACCCAAAGCACCTCCAAGATGCTCGGCGTATTCGAGCTCGATTGATAGTTGGCGGGTAAGGCTCTTGAGCCTGTCCGCATACTCTCCAGGTTCGCCAGTCGCCTTAGCGAATTCAGGAAGAGGTTCGCCGTCGGTTTGGCTAACATCAAAGACATAAACGACTCGAAACCGGAGAGCTTTGGTTTCATCCTCACTCTGGCTTGGGGAAGGAGCATCTGGACTCTCGGTTTTGATGAGCATAGGGGCAAGGATGGCGATGCCTTTCTCACCTGACTTGACGAATCTGCCAAGGGATTTCCACGTGTGGAATCCAGCAACATGGGTTGAATCAGGCTTCTGGGCCATGATGAGAAGCACGTTGCCGAAGCTGTAACGGTGAAAGCGGGCCATTGCGCTGAGGAACGATTCCAGCTGGTCGCTTCGGCCTTCTTCGAGTGCTGTTCCTAAGCTTTTGATTTGCTCCTCGATGAGCGACTTGGCGTCTTCTGTCTTCATGGCGGTTCTCCGGCAAAGTGGGTTGTTGCCCTCTCTTCCGGCGTTCCGGCCGCTTTGGTTCAGGGAAAATGGTTTTCGCCTTCTGCTTGGGCTTCTGGTTCTTGGCCTGGTTTGGTTCATGGTTGTCTCCTTTATTGTTTGAGTTCGCGGGATTGCGGTTTCTTCACTTCCTGCTGAGAAACCGCAAGGCCACGAACGGACGGTTTGTCATGGCCGTCTCCTAAGTGCCAAAAACCTGACCCTCGCGGGCCAGGTCCGGCTGAAGTCTCATTTCTTGAGGGTCTTCTTTGCGCTGGGTTCAACGAGGATGAACTCGTAGGAGCCGTTCGTGGGAGTCGGAAGGAGTTCCAACTTCACGCTGTATCCAGGTCGGTTCTTTAAGGGGAAGGCGACGCCAACCTTTTTCCAGTGAGTCTTGTCCTCGCCTGTTTTGATTCCAACAATCGCTTCGAGTCGTGTTGCTTTTTCGTTTGCCATAGGTTTCTCCATTTGTAAAAGGCTCGGGGCTTGATTGCCCGCGAGCACCCTTTGTGAGGGCCCAGGGTGCCGAGAGAACGCAAGGGGGCGGGGCATCACCCTGACTGCACAAGCCGCAGGCGCGGAAGTGGGGGTACCCCTTGCGTGTCGTGAGGCCACGGGCCAAAAGTGGTGCTTACAATTGCGGACATTCAAGCCTTACGGACTACAGATGGAGACTTGGCAAGAGATAGATAGGCAACAAAGTGGAAGTCGATGGAGCGAAACAGGCGGTCGTGACTCACGGAGGGGGTGGTATCGCCTATCGAACAAGTGACCTGAGAGTAAGTGTGAAGTTGGGAATTTGACTCCCTGGCGCTCCGGCTTCGTCCTCAGTTTGAACTGCAAAGTAGACCCAAAGCGAGAAGTGTTCAGACGTCTGAACGCGCGGGTCAGGCTTATGTCACGCTCCTCCTCGTCGTCCCCATATCGCCTTCAAACACTTTTTGATTTGGAGGTGACCATGACTGAAATTTCTGGCCCAAGAGAAGCTTTTGAAAACGCTCTAATGCCCCCAGTGTTCCGCGTGCAGCTCGTGCGCGAAAATGGCGGGGAAAGGCTTTCCTTAGACGGCCCAAACGATGCGGCCCGGATACTGTGCAGCTATCTGGAGCATGAGGATAGGGAGCACTTCGTGGCAATGATGCTCGATGTGAAGAATCGAATCATCGGGATTCACACGGTCAGCATCGGAACCCTCAACGCGGCTATTATCGCGCCCAGAGAGGTCTTCAAGGCCGCCATTCTGTCCAATGCTGCCTCTGTCATCCTCGGGCACAACCATCCTTCCGGAGACGTGACGCCATCACCAGAGGATATTCACGTGACGATGAACCTAAAATCCGCTGGCTTTCTTCTTGGCATCGAAGTGCTCGACCACGTCATCGTCGGTGAGCAAGGTTCGTTTCACTCACTGAAACGCAGTGGCCACCTCTGACCTAGTCAGACTCGAAGCCCTGCGAATCAAACTTGAGGTCTCGACTGTTCTGCGTGACAACCCGGATGACGTCGTCAGGAACTCCTTCTGGGACCTCAGCTTCGATTTCAAGAATGACCTTTACCTTGGCTCCAACGATGCCGGAAAGATGGCTGATTACCTCGTCAGCGATTCGACCAGCGTCGCGCCCGACTCGAGTGGCATCGAGCGAAACGGCTCCATGAAATCTCTTCAGACTAGGTTTGGCTGGTTTGTCCTCGCCTCCTCCAGCAAAGAGTCCGGTAGAGGGGTCACTGCTTCTGCCAGTTGCAGCACCAGACGTGGTCGCCCCACTGGTTGCAGCGGGTGCCTCTTCCTGGAGTTGGCGGAGTGCGACTTCAGGCTTAACCAAGAGCCCGTCGGGGATGTCCATCCCAAGATTGACCACACTTCCGCAAACAAGGCCCCGATACCGACCGGATTCTTCATCGAATGAGTCGGCGTACGCGAAGGAGTCATGGCTCCATGTGAGGAGTTTAATGCCTTCATGGACAGCATTAAGAAGGAGTCCAGGTGCCTTCAGACGCGGGAGGTAGAGATACTTCGCGAAGTAGTCCACCAGCTCGGATATAGCAACGTGGCTCTTAGAATTGCCATCCCAAAGCGGAACCCTATCCAGCTCCATCTTGAGTCTTGAGGGCGAGAGCGAAGCGTAGAGGAGGTCTTTGTCGCGAAGCTTCTTTGAGGCCCTCTGAGCTAGCGTGCCATCACCTTTGAGTTGGTGAAGCTCCCAGATAATCGGGGCCGCTGGATTCTTCTCCTCTTGGACAGGCACGAGTAGCCATTGAAAGACTTCGGGGAGCCTGGCGGTGACGGAGCTGTCCGCATTGGCCTTTTGGGTTTCTGCTTGCTTGACTTGGTGGGGAGACAAATCGAGTATCTCTCG
>JBAXHT010000007.1 GCA_037138755.1 Armatimonadota bacterium
CATAGGGGTCACCATTTTTGATACTTTCCAAAGTTGAGAGAAGGTCTGAGAGGCCTTTGAGGGCATGACCCGCGAGCTGTGTCGGGATGAGAATTTTGTCGGCGCAAACCAATGCGTTGATCGAGAGGACGTCGAGCGTCGGCTGGCAGTCGATGATGATGTAGTCGAATCCCTCGACCCTCGCTATCACCTTCTTGAGGACGGATTCTCTGAACGTCCTGGAGTCCATGAGCCTAGCCGTTCTTGCAAGGCGAATGTCACTCGGGGCCAACTTCAAATTCTCTTCGCTTGTGTCAAGCAGGATGTCTGCAAGCGGCAAATTCTCCTCACCTAAAACCTCTGAAATTGTTGGCAGCTCTGACTCATCGAGATCCACTCCTAAGCCATACGTTGCGTGTGCCTGGGGGTCAAGGTCGATCAAGAGCACTTTATGGTCAAGTCGGGCAAGTCCCGCCGCGAGATTCACGGCTGTAGTAGTTTTTCCCGTTCCTCCCTTCTGGTTGATGATTGCGATTGTTGTGCTCATAGACTTTTTTCCCTTTCAAATCTAAACGGTGTGGGGTTGTGCAGCTCGTCCCATTTCCAAAAATCGAGCACCTCCACTTTCTTTTCATCCCTCAGATAGTCGGCAAACATCTTCGCCTTCTCTGCGGGGTCCTCAAGCCGGGCCTTCATCTGCTCAACGAACTTTGGGCTCATATCCTTCATCCGGACAAGCCGCTGATTGTTCTTTTCCTCGAACGTCTTAACCAGCTCAGGATTCTCCACGGCGAAGACTGTGAGTAGTGAAGACTCATACTGATTGAACGCCTCTGAATACTGCTGTTGATGGCTCGTTCGAGCCTCCTCAATTGCTTGTCTTCGTGACTTTCGCTCGTCTTCTTCGAGCTTGGCAAAGAAGCCGTCCCCGAAAGCTCTAACAGCTAATGAGAGGCTCCTAATGGCACTCTTCTCTTGGTTTTGATTTCTCTTGACGAAACCTCCGAATGACCTTCCAAGGACTGCTGGATCGAGATCTCTACCGAGGACTCTGCCAATGGCTTCCAAGAATTTCTCCGCTTGGTCACTTTCCTGGCGACTAGGCAAAACGGTTGGATCGCCTTCTCTTCCGGCAAGCGCGGCGTAAAAACATCCGACGAATTCAATTGCTTTGGATGTCTGTTCGGACGTCCGAGCACTTTCAGGAATCGGCCAATTTTCCTCGATTGCTTTTCTCAGCATCCCGAGCTTATTGCGACTCACTTTCCTTAAAGGTAACGCACCGATCTGCTCCTGGATTCTCTCTAGCTGATACTTGCTTGCTAGGGATCGAGCTGCATCCTCATCGAATCCCTCCTCAATCAAAATCCGGTAAGAACGAAGTTCAAGCGACCCCACAGCAACAGCATCCGAAACAACCACCTGCTGTTGTTGTTTAAAAGAGTTGTTTATAGATGTTGTTTTAATATCGGTTCGATTTTGGAACGCTTCCTGGTTCGATTTTGGAACCGTTCCCGGTACGAATTTGGAACCGTTATCCAGTTCGATTTTGGAACTCATTCCCCGGTTCGATTTTGGAACCGTCTCTGATTTTCCGGTTCGATTATGGAACCGATCCCCCGGTTCGATTTTGGAACCGTTGGTTGATTTAGGTTCAATGCGAGGTCTTTCTTGGGATGGCTCAAGCCACTTGATCCCGTAGGTCGCAGCCTGGCTGTCGGCCCCAGCGTTCGGGTCAAAGAATCCTTCGGAAACCTTACAAACGTGATTCTTTTCAAGTGCCTCTCGGATCGCAATGCTCATGGTGGATCGGGATGCTATTCCCGCCCTTCGCATGATCTCAGTGAATGACATCTCGACCTGTTGGCGTCTGAATCCAAACTTGGTCTGGAAACCAATGGTGTGCCGGATTATCACTCCGACGACCTTCACGAGGGCTAGTGGTTCGTTAGGGATCGTGAAGTCAAAGAAGTCGTTAGGGATGTGGGTGAGGTTGCCGTTTCCAGCAAAGAAACCGTCGAATTCCTCACGGTCGGTGATGTAGTCTTCGCGCTCATCCCATCGCAGGGAATAGAGGGCGCTGAAACCTTCTTCTCCCGCCTTGTGGGGCTGTCCAAAGCGCAAGCAATTTATGAAGCGGCATTCTATGGCCTCCTCGATTGCCTCTTTGATTCGTCCCCGTCCGATCCCCGCTTTCTCGATGAGTTCGCGGTAGGTGACGGTCGCTTCTGGGTTTTGCGGATTGCCGTACTCGTCGCTCCAGCCAAGTGTCTTCCGAATGAGATAGGCAACCAGTCGAAGGCAACCACGGGACGCACGGGGAAGCACTACGTCGAAGAATTGGTTCGGCGTATAGGTTGTGCTCGACGTTGGCGGCGCGTAGCCTTGGAAGGCTTGCGCTGTTGTCGGTGCTCCAGTATGGTCGTTGGCTTCGTTCTGGTTCAAATCAACTCGTCATTTGTGATGCTTGGTTAGATGCAAGAGAAGTGATGTCGATTCCAGAACTTGCGGCGTGGTCTTTCACCATTCGGTTGATCAGCCAACTTCGTGACCTTTCTTCGCGGTCGCGCAACAATTCGAGATACTCTAAAACACCTGGTTCAAACGTGACTCCTGCTGGCGTCACGGTTCTTCCAGTTGTCGGTTTTCTTCCTCGGGCCATGTTAATCCTCTGGGTGAACGGTCGCAATCTCATCGAGTAATTTCAACTCGAATGATTTCCGCTGTCAACCCAATAAATGAAGACGGAGCACCCCACGTAAAAGCGTCACGAATCCTCGGTAGGGAAGTGTTCGGACGTCCGAACATCTGGTTCCTGAATCCATCGCTCGTGCAGCTCATCCAATAGAGTCATGAGAAGACGAAGACAACACCAGCCCATTCCATCCCCTTTGCTCGGTCAGCATTTTCCACCTGAACAAGCGGGCAAAGCGATCATCGAGATACTTCGGGAGATCCACCAGGACAACATCGAACTTGAATCTAACCATGTGGAGAGGTTCATCGAAAGTGCGGTCATACGGGTTCGCTCGGAGCGTGAGAAGGGAGGTTCCGAATGAGAATGTCCGTCTTTGATTGCAATGTCTTCGTGCAAGCGGTGGCGTTTCCTGGAGCTGCCTATCAGTGTTTTGCCCACGTCTTGAAAGGGCCGGATCGCTTGCTTACGAGTAAATACGTGCTTGATGAAGCACGATACGTTCTCTCGATGCCGTGGCTTCAAGCCAAGCTCCCCGGAATCACGCCAAAGCGAGTTGAAGCCCTGTTCCACCATCTTCACCGGGCCGCGATCTACGTTGAACGAGTCCCCAAGGTTTTCGATTTTCCGCCTGATCCTGATGATGCGCCCTACCTGGATCTCGCTATTCATACGGGGGCCTTTGCGCTCGTCACCAGAGATAGAGAGATTTTGAAACTGCGCGAGCCGAACAACGAACTCGGTCGGATGCTGCGTCAGCGACATTCAGCCCTTCACATTGCGATTCCGGAGGAATTTCTCGACCTGGCTCATGTGAAGCCGTCCTTGAATGAAATCCTCACTCGGCGTCGAAGTGGATAGCAAAAGGAAAGGCCCGAAGGCCAGTCCCTAGTATTCGCTTGGGAGTAGAACCGTTGTTGATGCGCGGTCGGCCTCGGTGATAATCCAGAACTTCGTGCCTAAGGCGTCGTGGTACACGGAGAAGATTCGAGAACTGTCTTCTAATGCAATATCATTCGCATCGTGGTCGTCCCTAGAACAATCTCCCCAATCCCCTCGCGCATGTCGCCGCAACGAGCGGAGAACGTCCTCGGGAAGAAGCGTGTCTCTTGCTCCTGGGGTAATCAGGGTTTGTCCGAGTGAGAACTTTGCGCTTTCGATTTTCATAAATGCCTCCTTGAAAAGGTTTGTGTTTCTTCACCCCTAATCGTGAGAAACCAGAACCTTGCTTCAGGAGAAGGCATGATAGGGGCCAGAAAATTTTCGTCAAACTGTCGCTCGGGGCATGCCAAACCTGTTGGCAGGTCATGAGCCTGTGGACGGCAAATAGCCACTGGAAATGAAAATCTGAAAGCGAAAAGGGGGCAAACTGGAAACTGATTACTCGACAATCGCCTCCAAGATGAGCGATGCGGCTTTTCGCACGGCGTCAAGGGATTGGGTGAGTTGGGCCTTATCCCCGCGATAGAGCTGAATGTAGTCGGAGCTTGCGGTTCCGGCATCGAGACCAATGGCCTGGGCAACGACAAAGGCGACGGCTTCGGCTTCAAGCTCCCTGCTGGTCTTGGTGGAGCCTTTCCTTTCATCGCCCTGATGCAGGATTTCGTGAGCAAGCTCGTGAACCAAAGTGGTGAATTCTTGTGAAGGGTCAAGCCCTTCTTTGAGCGCAATCTTGCCGCCCCTCGAAACACCTAATGCACCTCCAAGCTGGTCGCTGTACTCAAGCTCGATTGAAAGTTGCCTGACCAGGCCCTTCAATCTCTCGGAGTAGTCGCCCGGATCTCCGGTGACTTTGGCGAACTCTGGCAGAGGTTCGCCGTCGGTTTGGCTCACGTCGAAAACATAGACCACGCGGAATCTGATAGATTTCTCTTCGTCTTCGTCGGATTCATTCGGAAGCGATTCTGACTCTTGATTTTTGAAGGCCATAGGGGCGAGAATTGCAATCCCCTTCTCTCCTGCCTTAACGTATCGACCGAGTGACTTCCATGTGTTGAATCCTGCGACGTGGGTTGAATCAGGTTTCTGAGCCATGATCAGAAGCACATTTCCAAGGCTGTAGCGGTGGAATTTAGCCATTGTGGACAGGAACTCGGTGAGCTGCTCGCTGTGTCCGGAATCGAGGTTTTCGGCTAGTTGATCGATGTGTTTGTCGATAATATCTTTGGCTTGTTCGGTCTTCACGTTGGCTCCTTTAAGATAGATTTCTCACCTATCGGTGCCAAGCGTCGGTCTGGTTCAGAGAATTGCGTTCGGACGTCCGAACACTTCGTCTCCAGGATTTTCCATAGGCGTCGGGCCTGAGCAGCGCTTCAACTACGCAAGTCGAAGGCGGTTCCTGTGGGAAATTCTGGAGATCCTAAGTCACCTCACGCAAGGCAATTCCATATCCCCAAGAAAGGGAAAAATTGCATGAGGAGACAGCAAGTAGCTCGGAATCAAGAATCCAAATCAGAGTTGAGCGATCTGATGCCTCCAGTTTTTCGGGTTCAACTTGTTAGGGAAGCGGGCGTCAAGAGAACCGGAATTTCGGACGCTCATGACGCTGTGGCCCTCCTGCGGCGGTATCTGGAACATGAAGACAGAGAACACTTCGTTACGCTCATGCTCGACGTGAAGAATCAAGTGATCGGGATTCATACCGTGAGCATCGGTAACCTCAACAGTGCGATTGTCTCTCCTCGTGAGGTTTTTAAGGCGGCAATCCTCGCCAACGCGGCTTCAATAATCCTCGGCCACAACCACCCTTCCGGCGATACAACGCCCTCACCCGAAGACATTCAAGTCACTGAAGTCCTTCACCAGGCGGGCAAGCTTCTCCATATAGACGTGCTCGATCATGTAATTATCGGTGAAGAGGGCGCGTTTTGTTCCCTCCGCCGCTCTCACCTAATGCCACGGGATTGAAGGGTCAAAGCTTCTTCAAGGTTACAATGCTTTCACGAAGCAGATTGCGCAGATACGGGTGCCGCTTTAGTTGTTGCCCGGACGTGTTAGCCCTTCGGCAGACAATAATTGCTTCCACCTCGTATCCAAGTTTAAGAGCGATATCGCAGAAAATTAGATCTGTCGGGATTGGAACTCCAACATAGGCACTCTGATCGACCACAATGTGCATTCTTCCATTAGTATTGAGGCTGTGGAGACCTTGACGCAAGACTTCGGTCATGTCCTCGAAATAGGCCCGGAGCATGTTTGGAATAAGCCTGGTGCGTCCGTCACGGACACCAGTCTCATTTTCCTTTTGCGGAATCTGCTCCCAAATCTCTCGGCAAAGCAATTCAACTAATTCGTTGTCGCTCTTTAACTCTCCCCCGTATCCAATCCGGTAATTTCTGATCATCTTTGATCGATCACCTTTTATGGACGTGTCACTGATGAAATCTCCAAAAACCAGCTCCAGCTTGTACGATTCAAAGTAGTCAAAGGAATTTGCGTATGGAGGTGAGAAGATTATCGAGCCAAGAGAAAGACCTGAGTCGCAAGAAAACGCGGTTGCAGATTCGCTCAAATCAAGTGCAGAGGCTTCAATCGCCTGAGTGTGCAGTAGATCTGCTGAGGCGTGCGATGAGATATCCTCGAGCATTAGTTTGCATTGAAGCAGCACCCGTCCCTTAACATCGGACACTGGTGATGGCCGCGTCGCGAGTCCATTGCCATCCTTCTTTCGATTCGAGCAATCTTCGAGGGAGGATAGAACGCTCAATCTAAAAAACTCTTGCTCCTCAATCGACCTCAAGGTGTACGTCCATTCCAGCATCGAGTGAAGTGTGGCCAATCGTCCCGCTTCGAAATATTTACTCAAAGTTGACGCTTTCGAATGCGGAATCGGTGATTGTGCTTCAAATTGCCTTGACTCAAAATCGCTTAGGCAAGCAAGGAGTGATTGAATGTCTGACTCGGTGTAACGGCGCGTCTTCACCCGACTGGAAAGCACCGCGTAGCCGCTGACGTCTGTTCCAAGAGCTGCCATTCCACTCTGTAAGCAAGCTACCAAGGTGGAACCAGATCCACACATAGGGTCCATGACAAACTCACGTTCTTTATCAATCGGGTGGCGACGTAAGATCTCTTGAACTAATTCACCCGAGTAGCCTTCGCGGTATCTCACCCAACGATGAAATGGCTGCTGGGCTGCCCTAGACATATTGACAAGGCCCGCAAATCGCCCGATTTCGTAGGTCGTGTTTGAAGTTGATTCAATGTGTTCCAAGCTGGTCGCAAGCTTCTGCGAACGAAATACCGATTTGAGGTTGGACCAATCTTGTTCACACTGAAGATTTGCTGTCGCGCAGCGTTCCGGCTCAACGCTCAGCAAAACACTTTGTGCAGGCGCAACGAAGTTCAAACAAGTACCCCCGAAGGCTGCTCAAGTCGCTGCATAACATCCGAAAGTTCATCCTCATCCGCGCCCTGGCGTATCGCCTGAATTAGGGTGATCATATACTTCTCCTCCGGCCCCCCTTGGTTAGGGAGCGAGTCTTCAAACAAGCTCAAATTAAGCTGCTTCCCGCCGCGCTCTACCGGGGAGAGCTTGGGCTTGTTATCACTGCCTTTGATGAAGGTGTATATGAAATCACCTTTCGCGGTCCCTTCGTGCCTTTGGTGTGCTGTGTCCCTGTATGCCTCGATTTCGCCTTGGTAGGTGATCCCGTGCTCCTCGATATCGAAGCCAGCGTCTAAAGTGGCTCTAATCATTGCAAACCACGCTCGCGGATTCTTATTGTTGAAAGTAAACACGAGGCATCCTCCTGGTTTAAGAACTCTGTAACACTCCTTGAAGACTCGCGTGAGGCCTTCTCGGTAATCGTCGAAAGTCTTCGCTTCTTTGTCAGTAGCACTAGACTTCCGATGGACAAGGATCTCATCAGACAGATCAAACAGTTTCGCCGAGAACGGCAGGCGGTCTTTGAGCCAAACACTCCAGAAGTGGCATAGCTCGCCGTATTGAACGTTACTACCATAAGGCGGGTCGGTTAGAACCAGATCAACGGAATCATCAGGCAACTCCATCGACTCTGAGGAAGTGCTTTGGACCGAATATGACGATTTACCAGTAACCACTTCGGTGACCGTTCCATGATGACAAGACTTACTAAAGCGTGATCGCCTGTCCTTCAATCCGGAGATGCCGGCTTTGATTCGCTTCTCAAAATATTCAAGAGGATTACACTCAATGAATTGATTCGGAGTCCAATAAGCGTGCTTTGCCCAAGCTACCGGGCGGCCATCCATCCAACCATCAACGGAAAATGTCATGTTGTTGGTGTAACGTAGGAGAGCACTTATAGCTAGCAGAACAAAAACGTATTCGTCTTCGGATATCTCATATCGCATGTCGTCCAGGGCTGAAAAATAGAGTGCACTGATCAACCTGTTTCTCGGCGTGAAGAGATCCCGGAAGTGTGTAAAGCCCTTCCGGTGCAAACAGTCTTCCTTCTGTCGATCCCAGTCCAAAGGGATGAGATCATCCGGAACGCGCAAATTAAGGGAAGATGCGATTGAGTCTTCATTTGTGGTGCAGAAATCGAATTTGTTTATATCTGACGGAAGCGGCTCAGACGTGCTCTGGCTTCCACACTCATTGCAGCGAACGCGAAGATTTAGGATTGTTGAGGAGATACGTGCGATTGAAGCCGCTTTAATTTTTGACCCACAGTGAACACAACTATATTGGCCATCCGTCGCCTTTCCCTCTGGCGTTTTGAATTTATTGGCGTTAGCGAGTGGAGTCTGCTTCTGGCAGCCCGGACATTCCACATTGTAAGCATGCTCGACCCATCGAACCTGTGCGACCGCTGCACACGTGCGGCACGTCGTTTCAAACTGGGTTCCAAATTCTGAACGCACTCGTGCTTGGATCTCCGTTGCGATCGCGCGAAATCTTTCGTCAGGGATGTCAATGAGCTGAGCGTATTGAATGAAGCTAGCTACAGGGTTGACGTCATAGGCAATCACCCGTCTTTTTGCACTGAGACCCTCAATGAGCGAAACTCCCCCCCCAGCGAAGCAATCAACGATCAGTCCGCCCTCAGGACAGTAGTGGTCGACTAATGAACGAAAAACGTTGTGTGGCCGCCGCGCAAAATAGCGGTGCATCTTGTAGATCGGAGAATGCCCTGCGGACTCTGTGGTCCCCCTGTAATAAGTATTTCCACCCATTAGTTCGAACCCTCTTCCGCTGTCCATCGAGCTGACCCGTAGTCGTTGGCCACAAGTAGACCTTCAGTTAGAGCCAAGTAATCCGAGACGGCTTGTTCCTGACCTTCTACCAAAAGGAGCTTATTGGTCGGCGCATCGAACCTGAAGAGGTCTTTGAAAAGCTCGAGGTGCCTCATTACATATCGAAACTGGTTTCCGGTCGTGGTTCGATCTGTCCAGACGTCGTTGTAGGTAAATCCCACGGGGTGCAATCCGTTCAATTTTTCGAGAACGAGACCCTTGTTTGCCTCACTCGTGAGTTCTGTATTGGGAAAGTCCTTCTGAATCGCAACTGCTCTTCGGATAATCTCCTCCGTATTAGGAACACCCTTTGAATCAACCTGGACGGAGTAAAGCGTATATATAAATTCCCTGAAACCAAGGGACTTGACTTCGCGCATGAACTCGAAAGCGATTCGGTAGGGGAATAGACGATTGCCACTGCTGGCATCGGCATATTTGAGCATTTGGTTCTTAAAGAGACTTGTGAACGAGATGTCACCGGCTTTATATGCCATTCCCAGAGGAGTGAGCCGAAAGCGCCGGTTCTCCAAGGCCTCGATCACTCCGAGTCGTAGACAGTGCGAAACGTTATTGTTGTTCAGGCGGACAACCGCTGAATCGTAGGCAATAGCAATGTCCTCCATCAGGGCAAGCGTTGGTGCCACAAGACTCGATTCTAGTTTTTCGGGGGTGTAGTCACAGAGAGTCTTGAAGACGCGTGTGTAGGCGCTCTTTCGCTCCGTTTTACCGAGCTTGCTGCCAATCGCCTGATGGTCGCTAGGGTCCTTATTCACGTCGGCAATTTTTAAGAGCAGAGCTTCTGAAAGGTTCTCTAGGTTGATCGTTGGCGGAAGGATAAGTTGAAGCTTGCTTCCTCCTCCGGAGGAGATCGACTTCCCGGTCACAGCGCCGAGGTTAATGCCATCTATCCATTCAGCGAGGTTTTCGTCTTGATCCCGAAGAGCCTGAATGACGTTATAGAGAGTGTCAAACCCTGGCCCAACCATTGAATCCCCGGTCGATTCGTCCAGAAGGATTGGAATGATAATGTAAGCGAGCTTTCCTTTGAAGCCAAAGGGCTGACGCAGGGCACGGCCGACGGCCTGCACGATGTCAATAAGCGATCCACGAGGGTTTGCAAAGAAAACGGAGTCAATAAGCGGGATGTCAACGCCCTCTGTGAGGCATCGCACGTTCGTCAAGATGCCAGCGTCCGCCCGCTCGAAGTCACCAATTAACTCCGTTCGCTTCGAAGAGGACATGGAGCCGTTGACATGGTGCACGGCCACATCACCACCGAGATCGTCGGCCATAGCTTTGGCAAAGACTTGAGCCTCAGAGACTTTGGAGTGGAAAGTGACGGTTTTGGAGCACCCCAAATCTTGGATGCATCGGACAAGCAAAAGCCTTCGATAAATCGACTGCGCCAGTTCAAGTGCCCCAACCGGAGCACCATCTGGTTTCACGTACTTATTAGCTTCTACCAGTTTGCCGATCTCTTGAGAGTGGGTGCCAGCAAACACCAATCTATAGTCGGAAATGATGCCTCGATCAATCGCTTCTCCGAACGAGAGTCTGAACAGGGTTGGTCCGTATAGCTTTTCGTCGTCCATTGAAAAAACAACATCATCGGCTCGTTCAGCTGCTTCTTTGAGGTGCGCTTTCACCACTCGCTCAGTGGCCGTCATGAAGAGTCTCTTCTTGCAAGGGACAGCCGCATCATCCAGAGCAACCGAGAAGAGACCTGAGTTTCCGCCGCTTGCTGTCCGGTGAGCCTCGTCATAGATGGCAAGGTCAAACGCGGCGAAGTCTCCGGCAGCAACGCCTTCGGCTAAGACGGGGACTGATTGGTAAGTTGAGAAAATGATCCGTTTTCGGTCAGTTTTCTTCGAAAGGAATTTGCTTATGGTGTCCGAGTCGGTCGTAACGGGTACGTCTACCTCAGACAAATCCAGTGTGTTCTCATCTTCCAAAGCTACAGTGGTGTCGCTGCAAACGCAGAGGTAATCGAAGGGTGTTCCCGCTTCATCTGCCCACTCTCCGAGTGTTTGCCTAATCAATTGAAGACTTGGGGCCAAAAACAGGACAGTTTGAGGATCTCTCAATTCCATCAGCCAAAGCGAGATCAGAGTTTTTCCGATGCCGCACGCCGCAATGAACTTTCCCCGGTCGTGCTCATTCAGCCCAGAATTCAGACTCTCCAGGATTTCATTTTGATAATCTCTTGGCACCTTACGCGGCTTTTTCTTGATCTCGGAAGAGATTGCATAGTCGTGTAGTAGCGCGAAGAAATCAGGTCCAAGTTGATCAAAATGGCTTGGTAACACTGCCATGTGCCCAATCTTTTTGTCGGCGACATGGGGAATCGTTGCAGCGTTTGTGACGGTGCACCGATAATCGGCATACTCAGCCTCACCCCAAAAGGTCGCGAGGTCAGCATATGAGAGACCGTTCCGATTCGACCTGAATTTGCATTGGTATGCGGTGTATTCGCCCGAAGTTGTTATGTAGACACCGTCAACACCATAATCTTTGGCCTCAAGTTTCAGCGCGTCTTTGACCTTCTTCGGGAACGGAGCCTTTTGCGCGACTGGGCAATAGTGTTCTTCGATTTGATAAGTGCTTCGATATTGCTCAAAGTAAAAGAACACGAATTCCTCGAACGCATCCCCCTTCTCTGTAGAAGTTGGAAGTTGCTCGATGACCTCTTCCAAGTCATGCCATCGAGTGAAGCGGGTTTTATAGAGCGGGTGCATGATTGAGTCTAGGGGAGTGTCTTTTCAGCTTCTTCTAGCCGATCCAGGAGATCTTGATAGCTTGCGGCGTCTTGGAGGACCAAAGCGGGCTTGCCGTTGACCGTCAAGATCACGGGTTTTTTCGAGGCACCAAGTCTTGCTACGTGGTCTTTGTGATGCCGGAGAAAGTCCGTGAGCGAAAAAACTTGTCGAAGATCAACCATCAAACAATTCTTTGATACCTCATGGAGACGGAGTGCGGCTAGGATTTGGAGCTAGAAACGAATCCTTTCGATGTCTGCGAGAGTCGCTCGATGGTTGCGACGGTCATAGAGCTTGGTTGTCCTGCTGTCAGCATGGCCAGCAATCCACTGAGCCATCTCAAGATTTCCGCCATTCTCCAAATAGTTTGTGATTCCAGTCGCTCTGAAGCTGTGGCAAGAAAAGCGTCCCGCAAGCTCTGCATCTCGAACTCTGCGCTGAATCATCTGGTAGGCGTCGGTTCGGTTGATGGGCTTTTCTGAGAGTTTGCCGGTTCGACCGATGGCGCTCCTGAACAGCACGCTGCTCAGCTCCTTCTCTATTCCGGCCGCTTTGATGTAGGCGTCGAGATACTCCTCAAGTGTGTGGTGACAAGGAATCTCCCTCTCCTTTCCGCCTTTTTCGTTGAGCCGGATGACTGTGCGCCTTCCGACCTCCATGACGTCTTTCACGCGGAGCGAGACGACGGCCTCGACGCGCGCGAAAGTGAAGACCATGACTCCAATAAGTGCCCGGTCTCGAAGGCCGACAATCGAATCAGTGTCGAAGCTCTCGAAGAGCTGGTGCATTTCCTCCGGAGTGAATGCCGGCGTCTTGCCCTCGGAGCGCGAGAACCTCGGCGTCTTCACCTCTCGCACTGGATTCCGGTCGAGGACTCCCTTCTCAACGAACCACGAGAAAAGCATCCGAAGAGCTGAGAAGTTTCTTTTGATGCTCGGGTTGGAAAGCTCGCGGGACACCTCTTCCCTATAGGAGGCAAGATGGATGCTCGTAATTTGCTCCAGGCGGAAGCCCCTCTCGTCGCACCACTGGGCAAACCTTGCCACGTCGCGCATATAGGCTGCGCGGGTGTTGGCGTTCGGAATCGTGACCGCGAAGAATTCCAGAAAAGCCCTCTGCGCCTCTGTGGGCGCGTTTGCGAAAAGGGCGGGCATAAGATGACCCCCCGAATCTGGGGAGTTCGCCCTCACTGGTAGTAGAAGTGTGTCTCCGTCCATGGTCTTTCCTTCAGACGAGTTTGGCACACAAGAAGCCTCACATAAAAGGGGTTATGTGTGACTATTGTTTCGACTACTCAAGGGCGCGGCGGAGTGGTTGCAATCCACTGGGCGCAATTCAACTCGTCCTTGAATATTTCTGGCAACCTCTCTGGGGTTGTTCCCTCGTCCAAGACGATGGGGACGAATCTGGCTTTGTTCAAATTGAACGGCACTGGCCCATGTTCGGTCTCGATTATGGCAAAAGACTGAGCGGCGATCAGGTATCCCCGTCGATGGGTCTTGTTTTCGTAGCTGGTTGCGTCATCCTCTGTCATCACTTGATTGATACTTTCAGCGATCTCATGAAATATTTGTTCTTGAGCTTCAAGTGCCTGTGCCTCAGAAGTAAACGTCCGGTACGAATCACCATTTTTAGGAACCAACAGCTCTTGATCAACGCAGTGACGAACATCGAGCACAACCAATCCGTTGGAACAAGAACCAGCTTCAATTTGAGCGGCTCCTTCCATCAGCCGATTGAAGACGGTTACATAGTTCTTTGAAGTTACCAACTTGCAGGCTAAAGCTTCGATGGAACAGTTCGAGAGTTCCACATCAGGATTATTCTGTGACTGATCCTTGGTTCCGGCTATCTCAGCAAGCGATCCGCTGTTGATGGTAATTCCGGAAGCAACATAGAATTCGAAGAGTAATCGCGTGTGGTGCTTCGCCTTTTCATCTAGGTCGTCATAGTCGGTCATTGGAGAAGAAGGCGAAACTCCCGCATCAGCAAAGTGACGCAGAGATTCCTTGAACGATGATAACTGGCCGGAATCCTTTAGGTGGAGAATTCGAGTGCAGAAATCTAACGCACCGCTTTGTCTGCGGAAATACGGTCGAAGATCTTCCGCGCCGTAAAGGTCTGAGAAAGTCTTTCCATCTTTGAACGCCTCGTGGTAGCTTCGAATAAGTTCGGCATCAGCTTCCAGTGGGGCTGACGCAGGCAGACTCTCGATTTCTTTTACAGCAGCGATTGCAGCGTCAACAATCCTCACTGCTTTTTCGGTTGAAGTTAAGTCACCCATGATTCTTATCGTTATTCCCTGATCGTCCGCCCAGTATGATCGTAAGGTGGCGGAAACGGGTACTGCATCACTTCATAGAACCCCATGACACGGGTGCGATGGGATTCGTTGGGGTACGAATTTGAAGATGAATCGACGCCCCTGCCGCTCGAATCATAGGGTGGCGGGAAAGGCATTTGAACTGCATCGAGTGCCAAGAAGCGTCTTTGCGCTTCAACCTTGGGCACTTCCATGACCACCAGCTCCCCTGGTAGCTCCAAAAATACTCTTACCGATTGAGACTCCATATCAAGATTATGGCTGCCGTTCTAAGTAGTCCGATTTGTTCTTTAATAAGCGAGTCGCCCTATCATGAGGAGAATCTTCGCGCTTTCCCATTCATCGCACTCAAAAAGATTTTGACACTTGGCCAAAAAGGTGTTCCGATGGATTAATGAATGATCCGAGACTTCTCGCAACTCAACTCGCAGTCCATCGACTAAAGAAAACGGCCTCGGCTGTTGGTCTACTCAAATTCATTCGAGGATTGCAACGGGATCGTCTCCTCGGCACGATGGACCCTATTATAAACGGCTATTGGGACATTAACGGGTTTCATGTCTTCCCCGTACTTGCCGACAACCCTAGTCACGACATCTTTGTCATCGCCGATAAGAGTGAGGATGCATGGGGACCAATTAAGGACGAACTGTGTCCCTGGGCTGGCACTCCTTATCCAACTCACCAAGCCCTTTTGGATGGAGAAATCGGCTCACTTCAGCTCATTCATCTTCAAAACTAGCTTAACTGTTCAGTCGAAATCTGGACCATTTGGGCGTTTCGGCCTTGTGAGCTCCTCATGCCATTCTTGGAAGGAATCCGGTGCTCTCTCTTTACATTCAGATAGCGGCACTTCACGCGATTCAATATCATGGCGAAACACTTGAGTCATGGAGAGATCGGCCCGCTTCGCCTCAGTGAGATCATCTGGTGGTAAGTCAGCGTCCATACCTTTTGGAAGTAGCGTCTCCTCTCGACGATTACGAAACGAATATTCGGTGGTCTTGCCGTCCACCTTTTCCCACCAAGTCACGTTCTCCGCCCCTTGGAACTTGTGGCCGGTTGCAAACTCGGCAAACCCGCTACGGTTTGCTTCAATTCGCTCTCTTTGTCCAATGGGTTCAACCACCAAAAGTGGCTTATCGGACTCCAACTCATAGCCCTGTATCTTATATGTCACACCGCGATACGCATATGAAGCCTCGTACTCTTTCATTCCTTGCCCCTCTTCTTAAGTTTGAGCAATTCTCTGAGATGCTCACCTGCACTAATACCTGTCAGTTTGTCGGGTGCACCAAGTGCCGCCGCTTGCTGTTGATCCTTGAAAATGTCCGCCAAATTCACGTCGAATCCGAGCCTGTCTAGGTCGTCCTGGGTCCAGGGCGGCAAAAGTTGGTCGCTTGGGGCGCTCTGTATGCATTCTGAGACGAAAAGCGATGCGATCTCTTCTTTCGCTCCAGTCGCCCTTTGGTACCGAGATGCGATTATCTTCAAGTCCACTCTTGGAGCCTCCTCCTTCTCGACGAACATCGATCGTTCCTGGACTTCTTCGAGGGATAAGCCCTTTGACTCAATATCCGGGCCCTTTCTAATTCCTCGGACCGACTTCGATGCCGAAGCGTTGCTGCCAAACAAGAAGCTATCCGTATAGAAGAAGGGGCGCTCCATATCTGTGGAGCCGCGTGTCGAGGTCAGACTCGCATTCTCGCCTGTCGAGAAACCTAGCGAGTCATTTTTACCTCGCTCCATCCTCCTTCCGAACAGATCGCTCGCCCATTGAGCTGTAGCAGGGCTATTCACTCGCAACACGGCAACGTTGTTGAACTGAGAGCAGAGCTCGTTCGCGACTTCTTCTCCATAAACATCCTTCAACCCATCTATGTCTTGGAATCCCATCACAACACAAGCGTTCTTAGACCTTCCTTTCGTTAATAGCCGACTCAAACCGTCCAACCGTCCTGCTTCGCGAATTTCGTCCAGAAAGAACCATATCTGATTATCACCAGCTGCCCTTTCTTGAGGGCTTCTTTCAGGACGTGCAAGTACAAGTTCAGTGATCCGTTTGAAGATCGCTTGATTGATCGGGTCAATAGCAGCTCGTGCAGACTCATCATTGCCCAAGACCAATATTGAGCCGGGCGAACCAGGTCCTGGCTTTTCATTAATCCAAGACTTTAATGACAATTTGCCGCGCCCGCCTGGTTGCATCGCATGATACCAACCTGCCGCTACAGGCTCGTAAATTGATAACTTGCTATTGATGCTAGCCCGAATGTTGGCTTTTGTTCTTGGGTCAGTCAGTTCGCCCAAATAGTTATCCCGAAGTCGCTGCAAGATAGGAAAAGGAACCCCAGATCGGGTTTCAAAGAGTTGCAGAATCAGATTTAAGTAGGGTTCGTAAAGCATAGCCAACAAGACGTCCCGGAACTCCCAGGTTCGCTTATTCGGCACACACTCAATGAATGCCAGCACGACCCCACTAAGAATGTCTCGCACTGCGCTGGTAAAGAATCCCTCCGAGGCACCACCCTTTTCAGAATCTGGCACCAGGATTGTCGCTAATTGTCTTGCGGCGATGGACGAATCGATATCGGATGCCATATCCCAAGCTGAACACCGAACATCAAAAGGATTGAGAATCTTTAAGCTGTCGAGTGGTACGGCATCGGAGTCTATTCTGAGTCCTGCAAGGAACGGGATGAGTTCCTGTTTTGGGTCATAGACCACAGCCCGAACGCCACTATCACTGATGATAGAATGCATCGCTTGGTTAATCAGAGTTGACTTGCCACTTCCGCTGGCTCCGATAACTAAGTAGTGTTCGTCACCGTATTTTCTCGATACTGTGCCGCCTGCCCAGCGAAAGGATTTGGGTATTCCAGCTTGCGAGTTGCTCATTCACGGACCCAACCTTCCCGCTCGGAAATCGTTCGATTAATTCTCGACTCGACAGGGTTGGTGGAGACGTCTACTGCCGACTCGGCTCTCTGCTGAGTCCCAATAATTGGAACAATGCTCTGATACGATTGCATCAATGCCAGCCGGACTAGCATGCGAAATTCCTCGGATTGCTTTTGCTTCTTGATGCGCAAAGATTGCGCTCCCATCATGAACCCAATAGTTACCACTATGGCGCTAACCACTCCACCAATTCCGCCAGCGATCAAGAATCCCGGCCAATACCCAATTGCAAGCGAACCCATAAATGCGAGCATTGCAAAAAAGCCAGCACCCGATGTATCTGGGCCCGCTTGTTCTGGACGTTTCGGCTCTGGGAAAAGAGCGGAGACTAGCCATACCGAAGCATTTTTTGAGATTGCAATTGTCTCCTTTGAATCCATCACCACAGAGACTGAATTACCAACCGAGTTCAGCCTCAAGGCCCCGATAGTTCTAGTAAGAGAGCCATTGCACTCGATGCCGAGAGAGTAAATCTCTCCTACTGAACTTGACTCGAGTTCGGTCGATAGGACTGTTTTGCAACCAAGAGTTTTCAACCGAATCAGGCGATACTTCGGCGGCATCGCTACACCCTTCAAAGCCAATTCGAGTTGCTGCAACACTGAAGTTAACATTTGCGAAGTTGCAATTCCCGACTGAAAGGTTATTGGAGCGAGGAACTCTGAATGGAAATCTGAACCCATCACGACTCTGGTGGGATATTGTCCAGGAGCGACGTTCTTATTTGCTCCTAAATTTGCAGGCTCATCCTGATAGTGGGAAATTAAACGCATCTCAGACCGAAATGCGTAAAACATAGTGCCCATCGTGAAAGCAATCACGATCAGCCCGTTCGTGTTCAGAATGACAGGGAGCACAAACAGACCAACCGCGCTGATTGCCCCAACAAGAATAGATTGCGCTAACAACCCACCAGAAAATGAGTTAACTGAGTCTGTGCTAGGTTGTTCTCCCCTAGTCGCTATGACCCTCGCTCCAAGCCCAACGAAGAGTGCTAGTGACACTATAAATGTCGGAACAATAATCGGCGCGAGGGTAACTGCTGCGGTATTTGGCATCGCAAGCTGAACCCCAATGGGAAGCAGAGCAGAAAGAATGACAGGCAAAACAAAGCAATGCCAAAACGCGGGCCACCTGCCATCCTTAACCCGCAATAAGAGACAAGGCGCGATGAGGAGAGCAATCACTGTAGTACATATGGTTATCTCTTCACTCATCAGAAAGTTATACCTATTGAATTAGACACATTCATTGACTGAGTCGATTCATCTTCTCTCCCAGCCTGCTTGATTCTGCTCTCCGGAGAGTTCGATCCTATCTCGACTCAGAGCCGACTGGCAGCTTACGGTCCAATATGAAGCCAAAAGGCTTTTGAACCATGCAGCTTGCTTAGCAACCTCATCAGTCGTTAGGTTCGAAAAAGCAGCATCCCACACAGCAGTGACTAGCCCTGTGCCATTTTCGGTTTGGTTGTATCTCTCATGCTGATGACTCCCGTATGCAAAGTGGGAATCCTCAAACCTCGGGGTCTTGAATGCTCGAATTTCAGAGGCATACAATTTCCAATCCAAAAGTGGACCGCGTCTTGTGATTACAATCCAGCCGATGAACCTGATTTTGTTGTTCGGTTGATAACAGGCAACGACTGTACGTTTAATTCCCTTGTCAGGAGGCTCAGCGAACATTGCAACTGAAATGTCCCCTTCGGAGTCTTGGCTCAAGAAATGGCCGTATTGACTTATGATTTGTTCTTCAAGCGCTGAGTCGAATCCTGATGTAGGTATTTGACCACCTAAAAGTGGATACCAGTGACTAGGCATGGCAATACTAGGAAGCTCCTCCCCAGATTGCAACTGTCCGTTCGAAGTCACTTCTGTTTTCATCCGGTCACCAACGCCTCGACTGAGTTGACCAATCCATGAAAGGAACAGGTACACCACGGCAATGATCACTATGACAAAAAGAATTTGTACTTCGGGAACCATTTTTTTGCTCAGTTTACTGCTTGCAAAACATCGCTAAGATGGCTGAGGATCTTCTAGTCCGTGCTTGAGTCTCGTCAACGTGTGAGCCATTTCTTTCTGTCTGGACCTTTCCATTTCTTTAACCAGTTGAGCGAGATCGTCCCCAGCTTCGCTTCGAGTCATAAAAAGGGTTGTTCTTTCTCTCGCTCTTGAAGCTTGCACATACGAGATCTCTCTGTCTTGCATATTCCCCCCAACGAGGACGAAAGCCTCCTTCGTTGTAGCTCCTTGAGCCTTGTGCGTTGTCGCCGCGTAACCCAATGAAATGTCTGGCATCGCAATCGTCTCGAAGCTCACTTTTTCACCCGAATCCAGGCTCACCGACATCCTTTCTCCATCGCCAGAGATTCCGACAATCGTGCCACGTTCTCCGTTGACGACTCCCAGCGTCTTGTGATTTTTTGTGAAGATCACTCGGTCACCGACATGCATTATTTCATCGTTGAATTCAATTCCTTGCTCTTCGATTTCCTTATCCTTCTTCCTTTCATCTTGAGCGAGCCTGTTTAGCTCACGAACTTCAAGTCGTGTAGAGGCAATGATGAGAGATTCTTTCAGGGGAAGATCGGCCTGTCTCCACGATTTTATTAATTCAGTCATCGCGTCGTACTTGGTTTCGGAGATCTTGAGAAGACCACGAGACGCAAAGGCATTGACGGCCTCTTTCGTATTTCCATCCGCCATGTCTTTGACTGCCTGACGTGCCCACGGGTCATGTTGTCTCCGAATGTCATTCAGCTCTGCCCTTCCAAACCTGGCGCCTAATTCCATGAACGGCGCTCCAGGACCGATAGGTTGCAATTGTCGCTCGTCTCCGACAAGAACTAATTTGGCGCCAACTCTCTGAGCAAAACTCACCAATTTCTCAAGGTCAGGAGTCGCAACCATTCCAGCCTCATCGACAACAAGCACCGTATCTGCTTTAATTTCGCTGCGATTGTTGGCAATTTCGTGAAGGTGCTTTGCTATGGTCGTAGATCGGATCATCGCTCCTGCTCCAAGCTCGCCTGCGGCTCGTGCAGCAAGTGCGGCTCCCAATACCGTAAACCCTTGCGCCTCCCATGCCTGACGGGCAACGTCGAGCATTCGCGTTTTTCCAGTTCCTGCCATTCCAGAACTCAAGGCCACTGCTCCTGTCTCAACCGCGATATGCCAAACCGCTTTCATTTGTTCCTCGCTGAGTTCACCGTTGACGGATAAGATTTTTACTCCTATATCAGGCGAAACTTGATGGAGAATGTTTTCTGCCATCTGCTCCGCCTTATCAAGCAGAGACTTTTCTAAGAGCAACATTTGCTTAGTCGTATATCTCTTTTCTGAGCCATGAAGCCCGAGCCGGATGATGTCTGGAGACCGTTGGAGATCCAGAGAACACTTGGCCCTAACATCCTTTGCAAATATCCCTCGCCCTTGGGATTCTTCAGCAACTCGTCTAATAAATTCACGTTCGCAAAAGTGAGCCTGCTCGGAGGTGATCTTCGCTAACGCAAGAATTCCAGTCTCACTAAGTTCTCTCTCTTTGTTTCGCGCAGGAATAACTGAACCTAGTAGACGCTCGACCTGCGAGGCACTCCAGCCGAATTCACTTCCGGTCCGAATCCAGTCCTCAAAAAGTTGTGCACGAGAAATTGCTTCCTTAGCGTCCCTTGTCTCAATCGCGGCAACGGCGGCTCCCTGCGCAGTCGCGACGCCTCTTCGAGACATTTCAGCTTCGATAGCTTCGCGCCGTTTACTGAAAAATTGGACGAGCTCCTTGGAGACGCCTGCGATTTCAAACCAAGTCTTTTGCCTTTCGATTTCGACCCCTAGATCACTTTCCAATCTGGCGGATAGCTCAGCTCTATACAGTGCTCCTGCGGTCATTTTGTGAAGAAATAGAGGAAGTGAACTCACCGTACCCGTGGTCCCATCCTCTCGCACTCCAATATTCATCACAAGCGCATGAGTATGTAGCTGAGGGTCTAATGCCCTTGAAGTAGAGTGTTCAAAGCAAGCCACTGCCAACCCTGCCGACTCCATTTGACGACCTCCTTTTCCTCGTCGAGTTAAGCCTGCTACATCCTGGAGATAGCTGAGCGACTCCTTTACAGCCCAAAAGTGCGCTTCTTGGATCACCTTTTTAATCTCGTCAGATGCTTGTGACCACAACACTGAGACCGATTTCGGAGCGGAAAATGTCAAATCCCAACCTGGACGATGCTCTGCTTTCCCTTCATGCTGCTGTAGTTGAACGAGCATTCGATCCCCACTCGGAGACAGTCCGTCAAAGAGATTGTAGAGATGATCCGGCTCCACCTCACCGACCAGACCAAGCGTTTCAGCGCCTTGGCCAAACCAAACTCCTGGCGGTTCGCCTCCTTCCAGATAGTAGTCTTCCCTCGCCAACCCGAGATAATAGCCCGCCTGCCCACCTGACATTGCGCTCATGCTCAACATGTCATCCGGCTCCCTTTGTGATCAATTTGATAATATCTGCCGCTTCTTGCTCGGTCGCCCCAAGTTTAGAGACCAGAACCAAATAGAACATTTCACCGAGGTGCTCGCGAACCGCCCGCACTTCGTTTATGAATCTCTCGGAAGGATGCTCCTCAAGCCCTCGAATCACGAGCATCCTTGCAAACTCGGAGCTACTCATGTTGCGCTTTTCTCCCTCCTCTTCTAGCCTCTGGATGTAGTGAGTTGTAAGACGAAACCCTATGGCTCCTTTCGTCTGTGAAGTGTTCGGACGTCCGAACACTTCCCCCGTTGAGCGTCCCGCAAGTTCGACTCTAAGACGCTCCAGGTCAAATTCGTCGTATGTCACAACTGGCCTCGTCTTACGTCTGGCCCGCCCGGTCTTCACTTTTCCAGCGGCGGCAAATCGCTCCAATGTGCGAACGCTAACTCCTAAGAACTCTGCAGCGGCTTGTTTCTCCATTTGAACTTCTGACTCAATTGTACGACATGATTCGCCATGTCGTTCATCCAAAGGTGAGTCAGGTGTGATGTCGGTAGGAAGTCAGAATAGCTAAAGCTCCAGGAGCTAGGAATCGAGACTGTCGAGAGCGTTCTGTAGAGCTTGCCGAATGCTGTCTTGAGAGTGCTCGGCAGTGTGAAAGCGGATAGTGATGGTGGCGTCTGGGAGCTTGATAGAAGTGGAACTAGAGGGTGGTAAGTCGTGGTCGGTGGAACGGGGTTGGCGGAGAGTCTTGACGGTGAGCTGGCCGTGAAGGGCCTTGGTGAGCAGCTGACGCTGAGTATCAGGATCTTCTTCTTTTGCTATCTCAAGGAGAACGGATCGTGTCAAGCGTTCGGACGTCCGAACGCTTTCCATCATGTCTTCGGGCAATGTGAGAATCCTGAGCGTCTCGTTGACACTCGCCGGAGATATACCAAGTCGGGCGGCAAGCTGTCTTTGAGAAAGACTGAACTCCACGATGAGCCTTTGATAGGCATGAGCCTCCTCGACAGGATTCAGCTCCTTCCGGTGGATGTTCTCAATGATTTGGATTTCAAGTTTTCGGTGCTCTTCAACCGTCCGCACAACGCAGGGAATCGTTTTCAGTCCCGCCGCTTTAGCCGCTGTGTATCGACGCTCTCCCGCGATCAGTCGGTAGCGGTCTTCCGCTACAACCGAAACAATGCATGGCTGAATTATGCCGTGCTCCAGGATCGAGGCTTTAAGGTCTCCAATGTCTCCAACATCCTTTCGTGGCTGGTCGGGGTCTGGTTCCACCTGGTCAATCGGTAGCATCGCAAGGCGGGCAATGTCGGTCGCCAGAGGGTCGAATGTGAGTCCGACGTCACCTTGTCCAATGGATTCAAATTTCTTCTTCAGGCTGGCCATTTTTCAAGAACCTCCTTCACCAAAGCGCGGTACGCCTGAGATCCTCTATTCGATGTCTTAGATAGGACGATGGGAATGAGCGGCTCGTCCGATTCGCCTTCCATCTGGCTTCGTTCAATCGCCTCAGTACGGGGTATTCGAGTTTCAAGTATTCGGTCTTTGATCGGATCGAGAATTCTTACCGCCTGGGCTTGGCGTTCCTCTCCGTGGCCCGTCACCATCGTCAACAGTATTCTCCAGTCATAGGGGTCACCATTTTTGATACTTTCCAAAGTTGAGAGAAGGTCTGAGAGGCC
>JBAXHT010000008.1 GCA_037138755.1 Armatimonadota bacterium
GTCTTTCCAACACGTTCGTAGTTGCTGATAGCCATGTCTTAGTTCATCCCCTCAAAGCTCTGTTGGGGTCCTTGCGCTTGTTGTGGTGCTTGCTGAGCGAGCCGCACGAGCTCGGGCCAACTTGAGACAAGTGCGTTGTATCTCTGGGCATCCACACTTCGCTTTTTACGCTCACAGATTGAATAGAGCCTGTACGCCAACTCCCTTGCTACATCTGCTTGAGAGCCGAGTTTGGCGAGCATTCTTCCCGCCACTTCTTCTCCTTGCTCAAGCGTCCTAATGAGGTGATGGACCATGTCCCATACCGTGAGGCGGCTATCGGACTCGGGGCTCCAGTCTGCCGGCAACTCCTCAGGCTTGAAGAGTCTGACTTTCCCCTTGCCATGGGTGCCAATCCCTGCTTGACGAATACCGTCTACGCTCGTGTTTTTTGCTTTGGACAGTGTCTCTGCGACCCCGTAGTCTCCCTCGGCAAAACCGAATTGCTCAAACCACGCCAGAGCCCACCGTGTGTCTGAATCGAAATCTCCCTCTTGATGCGCTAGAACTTCGTCGAGGGCTTGATTGATGAGAGTCAGTGCTTCTCTGACTGAAAGAGCGTTGCCATCAGCATCGAGGACCTTTGAATAGCGCGTGAAAATCCCCATTCCTGGCCCAATTGCTGCCTGCTGAAGGTCTACAGGTGCGACATTCCCACGTTGAAGGTCTGCTATAGCGTCTGGCAATTCGCGCTCGAGAGCTGTCAAAAACTCTCTTCTAGTGGCTGTGCTCATGCCCACTTCTCGCTTCCTGCAAACGAGAACAACACTTGAAGCCAGAGCGTTTGTTCCTATGCCAATTGAGCGCACACCGCGCTCCGTTCGTATAGGCCAAGTACCAGTTAAGGTGAATCCGGCCCGAATGACAGCAGACAAGAAGGTCTCCCAACCAGTACTGGCCTCGCCTCCATTGGCCTTGGTCTCCGATTGCTTGAAGGCGTAGTAGATAGTCACGGGAAACGCCGGGTGGGCTACATCAGCGAGGCGCTTCATCGCTGCGGTCATGCCGTCCAAGAAGAAAGTCTCAGCCGCGTCTTTGCTGGAATGCCTGTACGGAGTGGCGATAAGCTCCTCTGCCTTGGGAACGAGTAAAGTTCCAAATAGTTGCGGGTACTGCGGCCTCAAAGATTTTCGAAGCCAAACGTAAAAAAAGTCTGAGAGGTCGGCATAGCCAATGTTGTCGTAGTAAGGTGGGTCGGTTGAGATAACGGATGGTTGGTTATGTTCGCTTCTCACGGCATCAGCATGAATTGCTGAACCAAATTGCGCACTATTCGGACAACCCAGTAGTGCACCAGCAACAATCCCGACAGAAGCCTCGAAGCTACCACCGATAGAAGACAGTGGGTTCACTTCTGCGTAGTCCCAGAGCATAGGAATGGCGTGCCTGACAAAGATGCTTTTTGGTCGGTTCTCCTTGGAATTCCAGGGAACGATGGAGCATCCATACTCAGAGACCTTGTCCCGACAAAAATTTAGGTAAAGAGCGATAGCCTTCGCATACTCCTGAGCAGCTTCAGGTGATAGTTGAGCTGACGACTTTAGTGCATCAACTCTAATTGTCTCCTGTACTTCTTCTATTAGTTCGGAAAGGGTTTCGAGCGCTACGAGTTGCCGGTTAGTAAACAGGTCGCGCCACTTCGTCATACCGTACTCCTGAACGCGAAAACCTAGTGCTCGCTCTGGCAAGTCAGCCTCGGGAGGGTTCGACGGTTTTGCTGAAAAGGCAATAGCTTCGTCGAGCTCAGTTGGGCTTAGGTAGACACGTCCGCGGCCACCCTCTGCAACAAGTGCCATTAAACGTGTGCCGAGACCGGATTCCTTCGCAACACTTCTGATGTAATCGAAGGGCATCGGAGCTCCCGACATTAGACAGCCAAAGCTGGTTCCGCTTCCTCCGAGCTTCGTGCCATTCTTTACTGTCTCAACGTCTCTAGGCTTGCCGGTGCGAACTTCGAAAGTATATTTGTGCCCACTGATGATTGGCTCAACGTAGACTTCACTCTTCGCCTTAGTTGAGAGCATGAAGGTTGAGGCTAAAGGAACCTCAACATCGCGAAATGCTGGGTTCGGGCTTTTCACTGTGCGCACCCAAAGCCATGAAATCACAGTAATAGTCTGGTTTAGGTATGGGGCCAGGTCAGGTCGTCGACTTACCAGCTCTCGGCTTATCGTAACTTGAGGATACAAGTCTGCGAGTCGCTTCCTCGCTTCCTCGCAGACCCACTGACCGTAGAAACGCACGTCTTCAGCAATCCCCTGCGTGCCTGTCCATTTTCGTTCAAACAAGCCAGGGTTTGTTTGAACCGCAGGGTTTACGGCTGGATGGCCGCCAAGCTTTGGCGGAATCTCGATTAGAGCCCGATTTATAAGCACTGCGACAGGATTGAGGTCGCTGGCGAAAGGCTTTAGGCCAAGGCGTTGGGCTTCAATAGGTAGGGTCGCCCCGCCGGCAAAAGGGTCGAAGAACGGCGGAAGGCTATCCCGCAAGAACAGGTTCTTCGCTTCCGGGTGGTCGACATTCTCTGCACAAGCGCGTCGCCAACTTCGCCAAATCTCATCTCGAGCTTCCTGAATCACCTCGTCATTCATGATGTTCTCCCAGGTGACTAAGCGTTCAATGATTCCAAAGAGCCTCTGGCGCTCTTTCTCCTGAGCTTTGGCTGACGTAAATAGGTCGGGCCATGAGCTAGGGTCGTCGACCATTTGAGCAAAGATGACCGCGCGGGCGGCGGCCAATGGGCGTTGGGCCCACCATTTGTGAATTGCTGAAGGGTTGCCCCGATAGATGTAGCCTTCGCGAACTGAAGCGTCGTTGATTGCCTCTAGCGGAAGGGCAACTTCGATGAGTTTCTTGCGAATGGGTTTGTTCATTTCGGCACCTCGGCGCGGGCGAGGAGCTCGGCCATGTCGTAGTTCACACTCGTCACTCCAAAATCCGGCTCTCGCTGGAAAGGCGAGCGAACGTAGTGGGCGCGGTGGTTGTCGCCGTCGAGCTCGACGATGGCAAGAATGAAGTCTTCGGGTTTGTTCAGCGAAGTGAGAATCTCGTTTCGCGTGACGGTCACCGTGTCAGCTCCAGCGAAACGGCCTTTTACCTCGATGAATCGAAGCCGTCCGGTCCCTGGGACTCGGCTTTCAATATCATAGCCAAGTCGCTCGAATTCTCGGTCGGTCGGTTCGAAACCGAGTGACCTCTCGATGTCCATGATGATGGCTCGAGCTTTAGCGGCCGCAAGCTGAGTGTCTTTGTTCTGGTTTGGGCCTAGGCTGGTTCCCCTCATCTGAGCGATTAGCCCGATAGGCACGATAAGAAGGCCTCCCATGACTACGGGAGGCAAGGGAGCGAGCTGCCGCTCCTTCTGAAGCTCTTCCATGCGATTCTCGAGCCTGGCTTGCAGCTCGTCGGCTCGTTTGCGAGCCTCGTTGGAATTGAGGCGGGCATTCGTCTTCCCTGATTGTTCTTGAAGCTTCAACTCCTCGGCCCGGTGGTCCCAGTAGTTGATTTCCTTGGTGAGCCGGTCTTTGACGGCCGCCTCAGTCTTGGCGATGAGCTCCAGCTTTCGTGACTTAACCTCGTTCAGATGCTCGGGAACCACGTGCTCGATGGCGTGGCCCTGCGCTTGGTATTCAAGCTCTTTCGTTACCCATTGACACTCTGGACGAGAGAGCACATCGTTGATGCTCGGTTCTCCGTCAGCAAGCGGCCGATAGTCGAGATAGGGCGCATAGTTGACATGCTTGGTTTGTCCCTCTGAATCGATTTCGACGTAGAGGAGCCTCTTGGATACGACTCTTCGCTCTCCGCTCTTGGTGAAGCTGCCGTCTTGGATGGCATGCTCAAGATAGAAAAGCACTCGTGGCTGGGTGCCGGTGTCGGACTCATCTACAAGCACGGCGCCGCGCTTCAGAAGGTCACGATTTCTCTCAAG
>JBAXHT010000009.1 GCA_037138755.1 Armatimonadota bacterium
GAGCTTCTTCGAGAGTTGAACGGCAATATGATGGCGTACGATTCCGAGGCTCAGGAGAAGTTCACGGAGCTACTTGTAAAGTCTCTGGAAGGCAAAGGCGACGGTCCCATCCGAGGGACGGTTTCCCCTACCTGATGGGGCGGTTTGCCCCCTTTGCTTTTGGGGCAAAAGGCGCTATAGTTAATTCATGGAAAACGAAACCGCTGTGACCACTCTCTCCCCCGCCGCGCAGGCGGTGCTGGATGCCTACATAGATGAAGACCGTGCAGGCCGTCTAGCCATCGCCGCCGTCCTTCGTGCTGCTGCGGATCAGCTACCTCTATCAAGAGGATGGGACACCGGAGTCTACTGGTCGGTTCGTCAACTACTCGCCATCGCCGCCGAGCTGGAGGGTGCTAACTGATGGAACCTTTGTACACCGTCACCCTCTGCCGCGCCGATTGGGAGCGTGTGATCCAAGCCCTCCGCAACGAGGCGCACAATCTGACCCACGAGTGCAATCGTGCCTGCGAGAAGGGTTCCCGCGACTACGGCACTCTGCTGTGGGAAGAGACCGCGATTCTCAACGCAATCGCCTCCGACATTGACTTTATTTTGCCCGAATGACTTCTCAAGCTCTTGCAGTTTACACTGCCTTCAACCGAATTGGCCTTCACAATGAGCCTTCGTGGAAAACCGATCGCAAAGCTCTTGCCGCCGCACTGCGTGCCCTTGACGAGCAACTTGGTTACGACGTTCTTGGTGTCCGCGCTGTAGATTCCTCCCAGATCCGCCTGATCGCCGAGGAGCTGGAGGGTGGCAATGATTGACCTCTCCCCTGCCGCGCATGCGGTGCTTGCAGCAGCTATACGCAAGGAATACGACCTTAATCCTTGCGACGTTTCCAATGAAGCAGCGCGGATGGCATCCACTATCGCCGCTTCACTGCGAGCTGTTGCAAACGATTGGCGGGTAGACACTGAGTTCATAGGTGGCGTTGAGTACATCCGCGCAAGCACCCTGGAGCGCATCGCCGCCGAGCTGGAGGGTGGAGAATGACGAGAACAGAAGAAGAATTAATGTTTGCCGGATTTATGACATGCCTTGGCGTCCTTGTGGTTTCGGGAGTGTTAATGACTATCGGCACAGCTCTGTCAGTGAAAGGTAACATCGAACGTGGCAGAAACGCCGGAATCATCTACTGCACCGAGCGGCCCAAACAATGCGCCAAGGAGTATAATTACCTGAAGCTTAAGGAGGCGAAGAAATGACCGAACCCAATTTCCGTGCGCTGCACAAAGAAACTATGACACCCTCTGAGTACCGCACCCTTTACCAACTCCTTCGCCGTTACCAGCTTGAGAGTTGCAAGATTGGAGGTAAAACCTACAACGCCGTTGACACAATTCTGAGAGAACTCTTTCCTTACTATTACAATCAAAACCAGGAGCAAGGCAGATGAAACCCTTGAGTGAAAACTTAGTCACAAGGCTGACCCAAGCCGACGTTGTGTGCAAAGATTGCGGTCAAGCATACGGCAAGTATTCTGTCGGGTGCTCAAGCACCCTTGAAGGGCAATGTGAGGTTTGTGGTGAAATGAAACCAGTCACCGAAGTGCGCGACTGGGGTTACCTTGCCAAAGGAATCGCGATGGCAAGAGCCCAGGCAAACATCAAAGAGCAAAGCAAAGAAGTAGCTAAACACCTGTTTGCAAATATGCAACCAATCATGACTGACGAGGCGCTGGAGGCGGAACTGATCCCGAGTTACGAGCAGGGTGAGATTTCTTGCAGTTTTAGCGAAGACGAAATTGCGGCTCTTAAGGATATGCTGGGGTTTGTGGAAGAACACGAAGAGTACGAACTAGACGAGCCCTGCGAGACCGCTATCAACAAAGTCTTTGACTTGTACGACGACCACTGCGTGAAGTACGGACTGTCCCCGGCTTTGAAAGCCTACTACGAAAAGTATGGTGAATACGGGAATGGCGAGTACCAACTGCGTTGGGAAGGTTTTCGCGATGCTTTCTTGGCCCTGAACGGAGGTGAAGAGTAACAATGAAACTATCCGCAGGTGACTTGATGGTGATCGCTGACACGCTTAACAAGAGTTTGACGATTTTCAACTTCGATGGATTCACAAAGAAAACAAGAGAGCGAGTGAGAGACCAAGTCATGGATATCATGAGCGGAATAGAGGTTGAGGTCCTCTGTGGCGATGTAGAGCCTGTTGTTATGAGCGGAGACGTTGGAGGTTGATATGACCAACTCAATACCACGTTCGGCCAACTGGGCCGCTAAAGCCGGTCTCATGCTTGTTTGGCCGGTTCTGTCAGTGTTTCTTGTGACGTTTGTGCTTTTGGCTATGATTCCTGCTTGGTTCCTGATACCCTTCGGCAAACTATACAGGAAAGAAGACGGCTCAATTTCTTACGGGTTCCCCCTGGTGGACCGAAAATGACTGAAATCCACCTATTCGTACAAGAAGGGTAATGTCTACGAGCTACTTAAGAAAACAAAACATGATTGAGCAAACACTGATTGACGATTGTTTCTACATCAAGAAGCAACGCTGGGGCACTTTCGTGTCCATGCACAAAAGCGGAAGAGAGCTCCTAACTTCCCTGACTGAGGAACAGTGCGTTGAAGCAACACGGTGGTACCTCAAAGCCGAGCAAGACGGTTTTCCCGACAGTAGCAAAAGCTATGATAGCGTGGTTGGTGGAAAACTGTGATGCCTGCCCTCGACCCGACAACTCCGTGGTTTGAGTTTCTCTCGTACTGTGAATGTTGCTGGTCGCTCGGGTTTGAACCCTCCGTACACAGATTTGCCCGCTACCAAGCGTACTACCGTTCAATTCTGCCCCAATCATGATCACTCAGTCTCAACAAGACATTGCCCAGGTTTGCGATGAAATACGTGAGTTGCTTCTTGAAAAGAACCGTAAATATGGGGACTCGGCTTTGCATCCGATCCGAGTCTTCAGCAAAGCAAGCACTCTTGAGCAGATCAAAGTTCGTCTAGACGATAAACTTTCTCGGCTAAGAAACACCCAAGAGGATGAAGACGAGGATGTAACTTCGGACCTAATCGGGTACCTGATTCTGTACAAAGTTGCCCTGATGCAACAATCTCGTGTTGACCACGGAGTGGTATGAATCGTCCTACTGAGTGGATTGAAGAAGATCGCGAAGAGGTTGTTTCCGCGATCGTAGACGGATTGGTCTCCCAGTTGACGTTGGAGCAGCTTCGTCAGATTGTTTGGGATCTGCACTACGAGCAAACAGTTTGGCAAGACTGGACAGATCTGTGGGACCTGGCTGAAGATTACGCCCCCGAATTGCTCGACCAGTTCAACGAACCTGAATCCAAGCTGGACTAGGGCGGTTAACCGTACCTGGGAGGGCGGTTTGCCCCCTTTGCTTCTCGGCCAAAATGAGGCATAATAAAGGTATGAAATTCGAACCCCCCACCATGACCGATACCGAAAAACTTCAGTTTCTACTCACCCAGCTCCAGGAGACCGCCGCTCGAGAACATTGCGTAGACGCGGAGTACTACGACGCCTCTGACAACGGAAACTACGACGACGCCTTCGCCGACGGCGCCGATTACGGTGAGGTGGAGTACGCTCGACTTCTGCTGGCAAAGCTCGCCAAGCTGGACTAGGGCGGTTAACCGTACCTGGGAGGGCGGTTTGCCCCCTTTGCTTCTCGGCCAAA
>JBAXHT010000010.1 GCA_037138755.1 Armatimonadota bacterium
GTCTCTCACTCTCTCTTCCCCAGGACAAGAAGCAGAAGTGGTCATTCTCACTCTCCACCATGAGTTCCCGATTTACATCTTAGCTCGAGCTCGAGGGCCGTATGTTTTGTGATAGCAATGTTAATACAGTAAAGAAAAGTCCAAATTGACTTAACATTTTTGCTTGTCATTGACTTGTCACTGACAGACTCTGCTGTAACGGTACAGTTACAAGTTGAACATGTCGTCGTGACGGTCGAGTACCAGTACGCGAGAGGTTTACCGTAACCGTAACGACTCGTCACACACACAGTGTCACACAGACACGTCACAATGTGACATGCGCACATGTACACTTAGTCACGTGCACGTCGTCCACGGGCACGACGGCCTGAAGTAGACTCTTTAGAGCCTCTAGTAGAGTCCGAGCGGCGCGACGTCCTCCTATCACGGGGGGGAGACTCAGAGTCACTGTTGCGGCCACCACCTCGTCCACCAGAACCGCCGCGTGCTCCTCTGGCACGTCGGGCCCCGCGCGTGCTGCTGGACTTTCTTGGTCTCTTGTTACTGGGCTGAACCTCCTCAGACGCACTTGACGCTTCAGCCGACGGAGCGGGCTGCGCGTCTGCATTAGCTGCTTCAGAGTCGGACGTCGAGGCTTCTTTGGGGAGGCTGGATGGGTTGACGGCTTTGTGATAGGCGTGCGTAGATGTTTCCCAAGCTTTAGTCCAACCGCGGCTCATGCGATCCTGCCTGTCCAACAAGCCCTGTAGATGCCTCGGAATCTCGCCTTTGCCGGTGAGGCTCGGCAAGAAGAAGACGACATTGGAGCGGCTCACATCAGCAATCATGGGAACGCGTCCTCGAGTGCGCTGTCGATCGCGCTGCAATCCGTCATCCGTGTCAGAAAGCTCGTCGACGTCTTTCCGGAATCCCGGATCCGCCGCGTCTACGTAGAACGTCTTGTAACGACCAAACTCGCCGTCTCCGGAGTGGTAGTAGATGACGCGGATCTTGAAGTCCTTCCTTCCACTCTTCTCGTCAATCTCGCCCTTGTGAAGTCTTAGCTTCATGACCTTGGCCACCCAAAAGCGTTGCTTGAAAGAGTGGTCTGGCGGGGAAATGACGCAAACGTAGCCACCCACTGCGAGTTCCAAGATGTTCTTCATGGCATGGCGGCTGGCTCCTCTCTCACCAGGCTGGTTCTGGAATTCGTCCATGATAACATCGTTCAAGTCGATGTCTCCGTGACAGACTGATGGCGGAAGCTGTGCTGTAGTGCGCATCCGCGCCATCTCCGCGGGGAATAGACCCCCGTTGGCCCATCTCCAGCCTTCTTGCACTGTTTGCGCAGGGGTGGTGAGGTGGTCAAGCTCCTCCTGGTACTCGATGATGGCTCGAGGGTCAGCCTTGAACTTGCGATCCGACTTGAGAGTCTCGAAGAAGTCGGTGATCATCTTGATGTCATCCTTCGGCACCTCCTTCTTCATGGAAGGCTCAATGTCCGAGACAGCGGGAGCGTGCTCGTTATGCCTCCCAAACGGGTAGTAGGGGATGGGCTTCGGATCCTTGGCGAGGACACTGTCGTAGAACGACAAGCGCGGAGCCCCAGTCTTTTCGTCGTTCTCCATGACCCAGCGCCGGGGCTCCTTGTGTCCATGGAGATCTTGAGCAGCCCCAGCGTCCTTGCAGAGCTTCTTCCAGTCGCACACGCTGCGCACGACCTCGATCTCTGGGGACGGATGGTGGGACTCCCTGAGGCGCTTGATGAAGTCCGTGCGGCTCATGATGTCGCGCTTCTTGACTGCGCAGAGATAGGTGCCTGCCTCTTGATCAGGGTCACAGTGAGTGTGCCCCACCATGAAGTAATCCACGATGACCTTCTTGATGATGAACCGCCGCAGCAGATCCGCCAGGTAGGCAATGACGAAGCGGTTCTTGTTCTCGCGCGCGCAGTTGTCGAAGCGTAAGTGCAGAGTACTGGGCAAGGAGCCGCCTCGTCGGACCGCGACGTGGGTCAACGTACGCTGCAAGGTCTCAACGATGAGGTTGGGGTCGGATGCCCAGCACTTGGGAGTTAGGTACGTGTAGACGCCAACACCGTGGACGATGGAGATCTCCATGTGGAGCCGGATGCCAGACTCTTGGTGGCTCTTGAGGCGCTGGGCAAATTGAGGGAGGCCGAAGGGTAGCTGATCCGTTCCGTCCATGGCGACGCTCAGCACGTCGGTACCGGACCTCCTAGCATCCGCACAGATGCTGGCGTAGGCGAGGCGCTCATCCTTGACGGTGACTATGTGGTCCCCGAACGCCTGGCGGATGCTTTTGCGCAACGATGGGTCCAGCGTAGCCGCGTACTCCGTGCGCAGTAGCTCACATTCAGAGCACTTGGCGAAGCGAAGGTACTTGCGAAGCACCACATCGGAAACGTACGTCTTCCAGGTAAGGCGAAAGTAGTTGTACTTGCAGAGTGGCTTGACCTCGTCTTCTCGTCCGTCCTGCACACACTGGTCGTTGTGCATCTCGATCGCCAGCTTGAAGTGACGATATGCCTCCCGACGGCTTGGGTAGGGCATTTGGATCTTGGGCTGATCAGGCATGATCTCGTGGTGGCCGCGCTCCTCCTTGAGCCACCAGATGACGGTCTCTCTCCTCTTCTGGCTACGCTCCCGGTAAGGCAGAGCGTTAGCATTGAGGCCACGGTGTCCAGAGCCAGCTACAAGCCGGAGCAGTTTTGACTTGGAGATCCAGTAGCAGAAGCAGAAGAACGTCTGGCACACTTGCTTCTGATCCAGAAAGAACTTGGTGAAGCAGTTGCGGCCATCTGCATCTTGCGCGTACACCGTCTGGAACCGGATGATGTCGCGAACGCACGCCTGCCGATCCACAGTGGTCTTCTTCTCATGGATGAACTTGCGTAACTCTTGGATGCGCTCCATGGAGAGAAAGTCCGCCTTCCCAACACGAGTGAAGCACTTGTGCTTCTTGCAGCACTTCGCGGGGAGCTCCATCTTTTGCTCGTCAGCACACAGTGCAGCGCGGGTCTTCCTCGGTAGCTTCAGAAGGAGCTCCTCTTCTGTTCGCTGTTTGCGCTTGCGCCCACGGCGCTTGACTCTGGCACGTCGGCGCATCTGACTCAGCTCGCCTGCTGCGGCAGCGGCAGCTGCACCAACAGACTGTGCTGCATCAGATTCTGCAGAGACAGACTGTTACTGAAATGTTTGAGCA
>JBAXHT010000011.1 GCA_037138755.1 Armatimonadota bacterium
CATGTTCACCCCTCACCATCACACCATCAAGAGGGTGGTGAGACCACGCTTACCATCGGCCGCATGACCATGGCGAAGCAGCTGGTTGGCCGCCGAAAGCAGTTTGAGTGACCGCAGATCGATCAACGGTCAGCCCTTCGTCCAAGGGCACGGGCGACTTGAACCCCGCTCATGACACATTGGCTAGGTTGACAGATGTCTAGAAATGAAGCGTAAGCGTACCCACGGAAGGCACAGGAAGAACCCTCGGCTATAAGTAGGTCAACCCCTCCCAGGGAATTGCCGAATTCCCCGACGGCGCAGACGGCCGAAGATTTGAGTGGTGTGGCCAAGGACAGCGTGGGATTGAAGCTACACGGAAGATGCTTAGACGGATTACAACTTCACTAGCGGACTATTGGCGAATCCAGCGAACTCGATTGGCACTGTGAACTGCGGCTGCGTTGCATCAAGCGACTGGAATAGGTTCTCGCCGGCGAAATGAACGCCCTCCTTAGCTCCAAGTTCCAGGAACTGGGCAAAGGCATTTGTCCGTTCTGCGCATGGCGCAGTAGCAACATTGCCTGCGAACTCAGCCAAACTCCAGCTGTGCATAACTAGCACTGCATGCCGAGCAGTTGGCATCTGCCGAGCGAATACCCTCATGAAATCGAAGTAGCGTGCAGGCTCACGGAGCATATGGCTCTCAAAGCCAAAGTACTTCTGCTTACTCGTGAATGGATTAGGTACCGTCAAAGTGGCAACTGGGATTTCTAGCATCCCGTTGGACCAAATGAACAGATCCAACGGCCCAGCATCCGGGCCATGAGGAAAATTCTGCCGGATAGTGGTCAGCGGATGGTAATTAAACGAATAGCGAACGCCGTTACGTGCCAAAAAAGAGAGTATGTTGGCCGAGAAACGCCATGAACCCGCCCGATAAGCTGTGGGACGCACACCGGCGCACTTTTCGAACAGGCGAATAGCGTCTGAATAAACCAAGTCGACGGTCACCGGATCGAAGTAGTTCGACGCCCACCCAGGGCGCTTGTAACCTCGATCTTGCCACCACCACTCCGGGAGATGTTCTATGTGCGTGTGCAACTCGAGGAAGTGCCCTCGACTCAGAATCTCGTCCGCGACGCGACCGTTGATACCCGGGCAGGAGTACTCGGTAAAGACGTCGTAAAAGAAGAGGACCTTCGCTCCCACCCGGTCTGCAAGATCCATAATCAGGGGTATACCCCAACGCGCTCCAAATCCCGGCGAGACACCACCAAATATGTTCGCTTCCACAGCCGCTTCGCTCACCGGAAACAGGAGCGATTCGGTGTCGCATGAAAGGATCACGGTCCTGGCCATTTCAGACTTCTCCGCGCCGAAAACTCAGACTCCCACCTTCTCCGCGGACAGGATGAAGTCGATGCCTCCGCAGACCGGGTCTTCACCATAGAAGGTTTTCGATACAAAGCCGTTCGTGAACATGCTGATAAGGTCGAGATCCCGATACACACGAAACGTGCCGACCCTGTATTTCTCAAACTCCTCTTCGGTGTAGTGCGCATGGAGGTTCGGGTAAGGCGTCGTCGGGCCGCGATGATTCGTGGCCTGAATTAGGCAACGACCACCCGGCCTTAGGACTCGGTGTACCTCGGGTGGCACTAGTTCGTGCCTCTCCACGTGCTGCAAGACTGCGATTGCAACAAATACGTCAACGGATGCGTCAGGGATCTGTGACATATCCGTAATGTCCATCTGCAAGTCGAACCAGTTGACCGGCCGAACGTCGAAAGACACAACGCGCTTTGCACCGACGAAAAAGTACTCCAACTCCGCCTTGCCTGGAACGCAAGCCAAGACGTCCTTACCCCGGAAATCAAACTCATGACGGATAAAGCGGTCGTAAGCGTCTTTGAAGCGTCTGTGACGCTCGAAGGAGAGGCAGTTGGGACACCGAATCGCCTTCGCAGCATCACCGAAGCTCAGAAACCGAACTGCAGACTCTCCGCAAATGTTGCAGGCTCTTTCAGGGCTCGACTGCATCTGAAATCCAAGTTGGTTTACGGTCCATTACCAGTTCTCCAGCCCCAGTCGAAGCCGAACAGCGCCAGTAAACATCAGTCAAACGAAGCTTGCCGCTCCGCATCGGCGAGTGCGGTGACCATCGCCTTGAACTGCTCGTCGGCAACACCGCGGAGCGTGTAAAACTCCGACTTGTAGCGTAAGCAGTTATCGACTGAAATTCGTCGAACAATACGTGCCGGGGCACCCGCCACGACCGAGAGCGGCGGAAAATCGGAAATCACTACGCTGTTTGCTCCAACCACGGACAGCGAGCCAACTTCTACACCACCTAGGATCTTGGCACCTGTGGCAATGTAGACGTGATCATGGATTCGAGGCGCATAAACGGACCGTCCATCAGAGTCAGTCCAATACCGACCTTTCGCACCTCCGCCGCCCAACGTCACATTGGACCCGATCACGACACCAGAGCCGACGCTCGAGTGGAGGATGATCCCGATGCCGCCGTACCCGAACACAACGTCATCAGCAAGCCTGCATTCACTCGGGATCACAGAGCTATGCAACAAGTAGTTCAAGACCTCGGCCTTCTTGGCCGCGACACTGTCGCCGGCGAGTAGACACGCACGCCCATGCTTGTAGATGCGCAACGCGTCAGGGACGCCCGAGCCGATCTCCCCGAGCTTGTCGCATAAGTAGGCTATGTAACTGTCCATAGCTAGCAGGCTCCGGACCTAGTGCAAATAGCCCTTCCGAGGCGGTGCGCTTCGAGACGGAAGTCCCAGCGCTCAGTACCTGAGTCGAGCACGAAGCAGGAGTGCCCGTCTTGAGGCCGGGCAGCCGACGACACGCCGCGCTCCGAACCATCATGCGGCCAGACGACAAGAAACACGCTAGCGCGGCCCTGAGGAGACGTCTTCAAGGCTACTTCGAGCGTGGGAGCTGCTTCCATCGTACCCACCTTACGCGTCACC
>JBAXHT010000012.1 GCA_037138755.1 Armatimonadota bacterium
CCCGCCAAGACTATTTCGAACTGATTCCAAGTCGTTCGAACAATTTACAACCTGTTCGGGGCCTCCTTGGGTACGCTCCTAGAACACTTTCCGGACCAGACAGGCTTCTTCATAGGCCTCAATGTCTTTGAGCCGGTACAAGACCTTCCCCACGATCTTCAAGTACTGCGGGCCCTCGCCGACGGTGCGCCAGCGCTGAAGGCGTGCGACTGAACACACCCAACGATCTGCGAGCATTTTTTCGGTCAGGAGCTGACCGGTAGGTTCGGCCGGGACCTCTCGAGCCAGGTGTTGGGGCTCGAACTTGGGTTCGTTGGCTGCGGTTTTGGCGATGCCACTGGACAATGCGTCCAGCACGTCACCCAATTTTTCAGCCTGTGGGTTCGAAGATGAAGTGTTGTTAGTAGCCATGGACTTGCTCCTTGATGCTTATATGCAGTGGTTTCATATAGGTTCATACCGGTTGGTTAGGCGTTTTTTCTCACGCCTCCAACTGAAAAGCCCCGGTGATGTCAGCGTTAAAGCGGGAGATTTATGGCTCTTACAGACCGAACAAGTGGTGCTAAACCTCATTGATCTCATGCTGCGAGCCACTTGGCATATTCGTAGTAAAGAGGCAAACCAAGCAGCAGGTTGAATGGCAGAGTCACGCCCAGTGAGGAGGTCAGGTAAATGCCTGGATTGGCTTCGGGCAGCGAAGCTCTGCAAGCTGCTGGCGCATCGATGAATGACGCACTGGCGCAGATGGCGCCGAAGACGAAGGCACCACCTACGGTCAAGCCGACCATATGCCCCAGACTGACTCCGACCAAGCCGTGCAACAGCGGCATCAATACCCCGAAACCAGCCATGAAGACGCCCACTTGACGGAATGCCTTGATCTGGCGGGCTGCGGTGATTCCCATTTCCAGCAGGAAGAGCATCAGCATGCCGCGGAACAGGCCCTCGTAGAAGGGCGAGATTTGTTGCCATTGCTTATCTGTGGCGATGTAGCCAATCAGCATGCCGCCAACTAACAACAAGATGCCGCGGCCGCGAATGACGCTAAGGAACAGTTCTGAGGCTTGCACGCCGCCGCTATTGGCACGCCCCATGGCGACCCGAGCGATGACCAGCGAGTAGATGACACCGAACTCCATGAGTGCCACCATGGCCGCCATGTAGCCCTCGGCAGGGGTTCCCATTGCCGTAGCAAAGCTCATAGAGGCGAAGAAGGTGGCCGTTGATACGGAGCCGTAATGCGCAGCAATAGCTGCCGAGTTGCTGATGTCCATGCGGCCCAGGCGACGCGTGACGATGTAGGCCAACGTGGGGATGCCGAATGTCATAAGCACCGTGATGCCCAGAAGCGGCCAAAGGCTTTCCATTTCCGCTTTGGCCAATTCTCGGCCTCCGGTAATGCCGAGCGAAAAGAGCAGGTAGATCGCCAGCAGCTTGACGACGGCTTCTGGAAGCTCCAGTTCGCTCTTGACGGCGCCAGCGAGTGTGCCCAGCAAGAAGGCAAGGACGATGGGTTGAAGTATGTTGGTGAGAAGTAGGTCAAGACCTGGCATATCGACTCCTGTGTGAGTGGCCTCGGGATGGGCCAACAATCAAGTAACCAGACTTTAGGAAAGGTGATTGTTTACGTCCAGTTCATGTTTCAGCACAATTCGTTTGATTTAATCAAACAATCAAAGAGATTCAACCGAAAATGGCCGAACTGAACTTTCACCATCTGCGCTACTTCTGGGCGGTGGCGCATCGCCGCCAACTCACCAAGGCCGCAGAGGCCTTGCATATCTCTCCATCTGCACTTTCGATTCAGTTGCGGCAGTTAGAGGACCGACTGGGGCACGCTTTGTTCGAGCGCAAAAATCGGCGTCTGGAGTTGACGGAGGCCGGGCGCATCGTTCTCGAGCATGCCGACGCCATCTTCAAATCCGGCCAAGAGTTGTTGAGCACGCTTCGAGGTTCGCCTTCGGTGGCACGTCCGGTTTTACGTGTGGGTGCGGTGGCGACTTTGTCGCGCAACTTCCAGATCGATTGGTTGCTGCCGCTGCTCAAGGACGACAACTTGCAGATCCGTCTTGTCTCAGGGCAAATGCGGGAATTGCTTTCTCAACTCGCGACTCACGCTTTGGATGTGGTGTTGTCGAACGAATCAGCGCCACGGGATACAGCCGCCGGTTGGGTCAGTCGACGAATTGCACAGCAACCGATGAGTTTGGTTTCTGTCGCCCCAGTCCAAGGGCGTCGCAAGGTTAAGTCCTTAAGTTTTCCAGACGACTTGGAGGGCCAGCAGCTGATCTTGCCCAGCCAAGACAGCGCTGTCAGACTCGCTTTTGACCTCGCACTGGATGAAGCAGGCGTGCGTCCCAAGATCTTGGCTGAAGTCGATGACATGGCCATGTTGCGATTACTGGCTAGAGAAACAGGAGCCCTGGCCTTGGTGGCGCCAGTGGTGGTCAGGGATGAACTTAAAAGTGGCATTCTGGTAGAGCGTTGCACGATCAAACAATTCCAGGAAAATTTTTACGCCATCACCATGCGCAGGCGGTTTGCGCATCCCGCACTGCGTCCACTGCTTGGTCTTGTCTGAGTTAGGTATTGCTTACGGGTTCGGAATTGGTCAGGCGGCGAGACTCAACAAAACATGCTAATTGGTGAAGTGTGGCGGCTAGTTTGAACACACGCACCAGCCTAAAAAGGGGTCTGGAAACTCACGCAACTAGTGACTGTCTCAACATTTAGAATGATGACCTGAACCCCAAGAGCTTGATCGTCTTGCCCTTGGGGGATTTAGGCTGTTTGCGATCTGGTATCTTCTAGCCCGCCAAGACTATTTCGAACTGATTCCAAGTCGTTCGAACAATTTACAACCCGTT
>JBAXHT010000013.1 GCA_037138755.1 Armatimonadota bacterium
CCTGCTCCCATCCTTTTTCTTGACAAAAAGGATCGGTGCACCGAACGGAGACACGTTTGGCTGAATAAACCCCCTAGACAAAAGGTCGTCAAGGGTTTTCTTCAACTCGGCGAGTTCCTCGGATGACAACCGGTAGGTTGGCCGGCTTGGCGGAGTGTGACCGGGTTCCAACTCGATCTCGAAATCAATGGCTCTGGACGGAGGTAGCTCGTTTGGAAGGTTCTCGGGGAAAACGTCCGCGAAATCCTTCAAAACCGCTTGAACTTGAGGGTTGTTGTCGAGAGGTGCGTCGGATTTACTCCGAATGACATAGACCTCGTCATCCTCGGAGCGAACGTCTTTGTACTGGATTGCCGAAACAACCGGAATGCCTTGACTCGCGTTGGTTGGCTTTAGATGATATTCCCGTTGCTTGATCTTGATGACGGCCTCATCAGTTTGCCAATTGATAGCGGGGTTTGCCCTTTTAAGCCAACCTCCACCGAGCACAAGCAAAGGCTCCCAAAGGGGAATCACTTTTGGAGTGATTGCCGTTTGGTAACCGTCAATGCGCATCGTGCCGGGTTTGGTGTGACCTAGGGTATGCGTCACGCTACCGTCGGCAACTTGAATCGCCGTTGGAGTGCCTTGAACTTGAATCTTGTGCCGATCGACCCAATCGGCCGAGATGTAGTCCCCGGATGCGCCGGAGTCTACCATGATCATGATGTCATGTCCTTGAAACGTCCCTTGATACATGAGAGGCGGCATCCGCGCCTCGTTCCTGACTGACGCATCATCTTGAATTGCTCCTAGAGCATCGGCGGCAGTAACGCTCGACTCGTCTACTGACGCCGCACTGAGTTTTTTTGCTTCTTGAGAGGGCACTCAAGCGCACGGTGCCCGGGCTTCCGGCAGTAGTAGCAACCGTTGATGCGGTTGAGTTCTGCCTTCTCCTCGGGAGTGAGCTTCTTGAACGTCTTCTCACCGTCGCGGCCCGGCTGTATCGCACCAATATCCATCGGTACTGCCCGAGTGGGGTTGGGGTGACTGGGGCGCGGGGTGTACGAAGGCTTGGGTGAGTAACCCCGGTGGCTGTAGAGCACCTCGTCGATTTGCTCCGCGACGGAGACCGCTTGGTCGAATGACGGCGGGTTAGCAAATGCGACGTGGAGGCGCACTTCTTTCTTGAGCCCGCGCCGGAACTTGTCGAGCTTCTCGGCGTCGGTGATGTCCGGAATGTTCAGCACTTGGGCCTTGAACTCCTCGACAAACTGCTTGACTGATGACTTCTGGTAGAGGCGGGCGAGGGTGTCGCGCGCCACAAGAGTGGCACTGATGGGCTGGAAGTACTCGATGAGCGTCCGCGTGAAGTCCTCCCACGCGGCCGGGCGCTCCTCGGGGCGGAGGCTTTGCCACCAAAGGAGGGCGTTCTTGCGCAACAACGTCGTTGCGTAAGGCACGCGTCTCGCCTCGGGCTCGTTCATGACGTTGAAGTAGTTCTCCACCTGGAAGATCCACTGCCTAACCCTTTTGGCATCATCGGTGCCAAAGAACTGGTCGGGCTTGGGCGGCTTGTTGCGAGCACCGGCGTGAGCCTGTGCTTGCACAGCCTCCAGTTGCTGGATGCGCTGGAAAAGGCCATTGAGAATGGCGTTGGCGTCTTGGCCTTCCATCTCGGGCGGAGACTTGACTTGATGAGTAGACCGGAGTTGTTGCTTGACTTGAGGGCTCGACTCGAAGGCTTGAGTTGCTTGCTTGGTTTGCGGAATGATGGGGTGGCCATCCCGTTCCGCCCTTTGTAGTCTTGCGGATGGAATACGGGGGGACTCCGTCCGTCCGTTTCCGGCTTCTTAGAAGCTCTAAGAATTTCTTAGAAGCTCTAAGAAGGTTCTAGAAGGATGTAGACCGGAAGTCGAGTCTTTGACTTGGGCGGGAGGTGGCTTGCCGGGATCTTTGGCGAGGGGTCCGGGTAGGTCATGGAAGGTTCTAGTGGCGGTCTCGAAGGTTCATAGACTGATCATCCAATTGTCGTAGGCGTCTCGATGGAAGACGGCTTTAGGCGGCCGCTTCTCCTTGAAGTACCGAGGGTACAACTTGGTGTCCTCTCGATGGTACCGCTCGTAGAGGCGGTGCTTGTGCACAAAGGCGCACCCTTTCATGATGGCTTCCTTCTTCTCCGCGGCCCGTCGCTCGGCGGCATCTCTTTGCCGAAGCTTGATGTCGTTGAGGCGAATCTCGGCCGCGGTGCGCCGTTGCCGCTCGATGCAAAGCTTGTTGTTGGCCTCCTCCAAGGCTCGGACAAACTTGATTGCGCGGCCGTTGGGACGTGCCGCACGCTACTTGTCTCTTGAGGGCGCGCCGCTTGGCCGCGAGGCCTTGCGGGGCGATGGTCTTCACAAGCCGGCGGATCTTGACCATCCGCTCGGTTGTTTGACCGTTAAACTTGATCTTGAGCTTGAGCGGTACCGTCTTGTACACTTGGCATCCGGCGGGCTCCGGAATGCCCTTGATGAGTTGCACGGGCATCTCGAATCTTCTTAGCCCGGAGCTTCTCGAAATGGAGGCGAGTGAGCCACCTCACTTGCCCGTTGATGTCTGATCATCCAATTGTAAGGCGACCGGTTGACTAGAGCTCGAGAGTTACAAGAGGCTAGAGGCTTGAG
>JBAXHT010000014.1 GCA_037138755.1 Armatimonadota bacterium
TTTGCCCGAGGACTCCCGACCTTTGCCCGAGGACTCCCGACCTTTGCCCGAGGACGCCGGAGATGAACTCGGACGTCCCGGAGATCGTTCCCCATGCGCCCGAGGGTTCCCCGGGGAAGCCCGGGATTCGCCTAGGCGCCGGCACCACCCAGGGCCCATGGACCGATCCGACTCCAGTGCCGGTCGCCACACCCAAAGATAGATTGTTTGGATTTGTCCCTATTGCCCGCCCTCTGAACCCAACATCAAAGATTTGGATGTGACCCCGGTGCCTTAAATTAGAAGATGGCCTGCGTCCAATGCTTGGACGTGACCCCAAGACCTTTGATGGGCTCACCGTGGCTCTTGAACCCCCATGCCAAAGGGACAGATCCGATTCCCGTGGCTGTCACCAAACCCAAATGTTGATTGTTTGGATGTGACCCCATTGCCCTCCGTTCAACGTGATCCGCAAGACGATGCAAGGACCAGAGTAGTTGTGATCCGCAGTGATGATCCCAAGGAATTCAATTGGTCGATGGAATCGTGCAGACATTTTAACGACAGGCGCAACTTACTGCGTCAAGAAGCCGCTTCTTTGCTTGTTGCGGTGTAACGAACCAGTCGTTCGACCAAATCCGATGAAGTGTCCAACCACGCTCGATCAAGACCTTCTCTCGCAGTCGATCGCGGTCTCGAGCGGCGCGACTGGAATGATAGGTATCGCCGTCACACTCCACTCCAATGGCGAAGAGTCCGGGATGGCGCGGGTGCTTTACCGCCAAGTCGATGAAGTAACCGGCAACACCGACTTGCCGCTCGGTTTCGAACCCAGCGCGTCGAAGCACGGCCTCCACCTGAATCTCGAAGGGCGAGTCACTCGGTTTGCCAGTCGTCTCTCCCCGATCGACAAGCACGCCGCTCTCGGTATACTTCAGGAACAGGTGGAAATCACGAACTCCCTTCCCTTTGGCGTCGACTAAGACTTGTTCGCTGCGAATTGAAGCAAAGACTTCCATTCGCCACTTGGCGCGCGTGATGAGCACGTTGAATCGCCTTTCGCCTCCTTCCCGATTGAGCGGCCCGAATCTTTGCGTTGGCGTCCCGCCGGGGGAGTGAGGGCCATAAGTGCATGAGATAAGCATGATGTCGCGTTCGTCCCCTTGGATATTCTCCAAGTTCCGAACAAACAGTGGCTCCTCGTTTTGCTCCGAAACCAGCGCGGTCATCGCAAGATCAAGGCGCCGGTCGTCCTGCCGCATCTTATCCAAAAGATCGTTGACCGCGTCCTGTTGATAGAGATTCATCGTCACGACGCCGATGGTGAGCCTGTCCTTGGCTGGTTTCGCATATTCGGGGAGAACAAGTTCGCGTACGCGTTTGGCGACGGCTGCCGCTTCCATGGCATTAGTGACCTTGCCGCTCGTTGTCGTGGCGTTCTCGATGTAGTGGTATCGGATTCCCAGTTCGGGGTGAGTGCGATGCGGATGCGGGAATAGGATAAGGCGGTTGTCGTAGGAGAAACTGTTGGCCGGAGCGATGAGGGTTTCCTGACGGCTACGGTAGTGCCATAGCAACGAAGAGGAAAGAAGTGAGGCAACGGATGCATCAAGGATGCTCTCGGATTTGCCCCCGTCGACTTCCTCTTCGTCCTCGGGAGATTCGTCATCCTCCAGCGCCGACATGAAGAAGTCGCTCGGCGGCATTTGCTTCTGGTCTCCGACGACGATGAGTTGCTTGCCCCGTGTGATGGCTCCCCACGCATCCTCCGGATTGATTTGGGATGCCTCGTCCATGATGATTATTAATCCGGCATTCATTTACTAGCACATGGCACGGCACTTGCTATATCCACG
>JBAXHT010000015.1 GCA_037138755.1 Armatimonadota bacterium
TGGCGCGGACGAGGGTATCGTAGGTGAGTGAGAAGGGCGCCTCCCTCAAGTCGGCCATAGCCACGAGGCAATACATGACCACTGCTTGGGCGTCTCCGTCGCACAGAGCTTTGCGTTCCAACCATTAGTTGGTATCCTTGCCTTCACCATCTTTAACAGTGGCTGTGGCCAGGAGGATCTGGTAGCCTGTGACTTCTCTGTAGTTGCGGAATGGCCTATCCCAGGCAATCTTGACGTGAGCTCCGACGACCGTAAGAACGGGTGCGGCGGGAGCATCTGGGACTTGTGAGGTGTTCACGCTGGTTGCAGCAGTGAACAGGCCTTCTCCGTACTTGTTGTAGGCTCTCACCTTGAATTGGTAGATTCCACCTCCGACGAGTGAGTCCACGTTAGCGTAAGTCAAGAGACCGCCAACATCAGTGCGAGTCGTTTTGTACTTGCTTACCCATGTGGTGACGTTGTTGCCCTGATCCCAGTACACCTCGTATGAAGTGATATCAACGTTCCAACCGCCTCTGGCTGAGCCAGTGAGAGCGGTCCAGACGACCTTAGTCCTGTCGTTGAATGTGGAGGGCACGTCGATGCTAGCAACGCTGAGGTTGGTAGGCTCAGTCTCGATGGTGGCTCCGACGGTGTTGACCTCAGAGTACTCTCCATCACCCTTAAGGTTGGTTCCTCTGATCTTCACCCTGATGAGGCTGTCTCTTGGGCGCAGAGTTAGAGTTCTGAGTAGTGTCATCGGCACACTGCACTTCTTCGCTGCCACAACGGCCGATCCCACGCCGGCTCCACAGTTAGTGAGCTCAGTGACGAAGTCTCCGTTCGCCTGCATGAAGAGGATCGAGTAGCTAATGATTGGAGAAGAGTGCTCATTAGGCAAATCCCATTCGATGTCTACACTGGTAGCATCAGCGTTAGCCAGAGTGACTCTTGGGATGTTTGTCTTGCCGGGCTTGTCGTCGGGGATTACTGTAGTAATCGTAGAGTTGACTCCATAACCGTAGATGTTGCGGGCCCTTACCATGAAGCGGTAGGTCTGACCGCCAGTCACTGCATTCTTCGTGTAGGAAGTGACGAGGGCGTTGGTCAATTCAACAAAATCGGTAGCGGGTTACTTGGTGCTATCACCAGCGTCCCAGAGGAGGCTGTAGGCAATGACAGCGCTGCTGCCTGCGTCGACACCGCTTAGGGCGACCCAGTTCATGGTCAGGGTCACATCGGTGCAGCTTGGGTCCTCGGTAGGAGCAGCCATCTTGTCTGGAACAGCACGGATGCGGGCTCCGCTGGCATCACTGACCGGCGAAAGTACTCCGTACTTGAAGAAGTTGGCCGCTTTCACTCTCACCAGCACCAAGTCACCTCCGCCTACAATACTGTTTGCTACATCCTTGTAGGTGTACTTGTAGCCGTAGGGTGTGGCTGCGGTGAGAACGGTCATCGGAATGAGGCAGTGGCGTTTCAATAGTGCTTCACTGTTCGCGATGGTTCCGTCGCATGTGGCGTTGTGAGCGGTCCAGACATTGCCGGTAGCCTTGTCTGCGATCTCGACCAGGTAGGCCGTGATGGGGTCGCCTCTGTCGTCGGGCGCAGTCCAATCGATGGCGAAGTGGCCGGTCGCAGCGTCAATGCTGGTTACTGGAGCGAGTGGAGTGCCTGGTTCTCTGGCCGCCTTGATGTAGCCTGCACCTGTCACTGAGTCGACCACAGAGTAGTCACCCCAGCCGAAGATGTTGCGTGCTCTCACGCGGAAGGCATAGGTAGTTCCAGAGACAAGCTGGCTTGTCACGAGGTATTGCGTGG
>JBAXHT010000016.1 GCA_037138755.1 Armatimonadota bacterium
GCCATTTTATACCCCACAAGTCATTTGATTAAAGGCAGCGTAAGCTTCGACGATCGTTTCGAAACGGCTCATCCCTCGCCAAATCGTTTTTGAGCCGGGCGGGCCTTGCGATTTTTTGTCGATGTAACCGCCGATTTTCGCGATCGAGGTCATGAATTCCTTCATCGTTGGCGGCTTCTTCGGATCGACCCGACGACGAGTTAAAAAAATCATGATGGCCATCCACTCGCCGGGCGTGAAGTATTTCTCACACGAACTCTCCGGATCGCTTCGAGTTGCCCCTTTGAGATACTCTATCCGCCAAGCGACGACCGAAAGGATCGAGAAGGCGACTAAATAGCGATCCAGTGTTTCATACTTCATGTCCTCAATCTTCAGCCCGCTCTTGAGTGTTTTGAAATACAACTCCACTTCCCATCGCTTGCAGTATCCAGCAAGTACCGATTCGATATCTTCGACTGTTTGGATCGGAAGTGTGGTTAAGAGAACCCATCGAATTGGAACTTCGCCCTCAGGTGGGTTTTCTTCCAATGTCTCGACTACGTTGAGAGTTACCTCATCGAGACGCCCTCCACCAGCGCGACGAGGTCCTTTGATCGTCACACTCATAGCCCTTATCTGTAGTACCGCTTGGCGTGAGGTTCGGGCCTGTCGGCGTGCACGCTTTTTATCGTCGGGTAACACCGGAGCTTTACGTTCGGAAACGTTGACGGAACGTACAAGTCTCCATTGGGCTTGGGATAATGCTTCATCGACGGCTACACCCTGGAGACTCTGACCTGTACTTGAATCGGTTGCGGACACGAGCAAATGCGAGTGACATTGGCGAATGATGAAATCATAATTATCCGGCAAATCATTAGCCTCGCAAAGCAATTCTCCGATGTCCGACTCACTGTCAGAGACGATCACGAAGCTTGTTTTAGACATACTTCGGGCGAGTTGTTCACCACTTTGCATCATCTCTAACCAACGGCAGCTTTCCTTCTCCTCAAAGCAAGCCCGTTTTCTTTCAGCAACGCGCTTTTTGGACGAAACTTGCAGTGATTTCTCGTCACGCGTCCAAACCACTTGGTCGACTGCCCCCAATGGCAAACCATCCTGGGTGATTGCGAAAAGTGGATGATAAAAAAAGCCCTGTCGCTTATCTGTACCTAACGGACCGGCACCTTCGACGCGTTGCCTGGGCTTGGTCAAATCGACCTCTGTGGTGTCTTGAACCAGATAGATCCGCTTATATGCCGAGCATCTTTGCCGCGTGGATTGATTGTGTTGGGAGAGGATTTCGTCCATGCTAACCTTCGGGTTATCGACCAATCGGTAGGTGGCTTTGAGATCGGCTTTCGATCTGGCTCGATCGGGTGTTGATTCACCCATACGAGCTGCCTGCGAAACACATAGTTTTAACCGATAAGACAATCGTTTGTCACCCAAGTCAACCGCTTGGAACTCATGTTCAACCCAATCCGTCACCATTTGAGCCACCATCCATGCGATCGCTAAAAATGCTATCAATCGCACTTTATCGGTTCGATAGCAAGATCAACTTGTGGGGTATAAAATGGC
>JBAXHT010000017.1 GCA_037138755.1 Armatimonadota bacterium
GCTTGCCCGTCGTTAAGTTGAAATTCGTCGGCTGAGCGGCGAGTTTGTTCACGCAACTTCTTCTTTCAGTGTCTCAGTGTCAAATTGATTTTTCTCTGTCAATACTCGCAGTAAAACCCACAGACCGGGAAGGCTCTGGTGTCCGCGTATCCGTCTCATCTTCCTTTCTGAAGCAAGGCAGTAGGTCGCAAGCCACCTCTGAAAATGTTCTGAGTCACGCCATCGTTTCACTCTGCGCATGTCTTCCTCGATCAGCGAGTTGAGCGACTCGATTGGATTCGTAGTTGAAAAAAATCGTTTGAGTTGACGAGACAGCTTTAGATCGTGGATCGCGAGCAGATCATCCTTCGCCTCCAGGTAACTCGCAAGTGCTGACCGATTCAGGTTTCGAAGAATACTTTCCAGTTGATCCGAAATGGCTTTCGCCTCCGTCATGTCCTTCGCGTCTCTGAGCGCCCAGAAAAGGCCAGAAGCCTTGTGAGCGCTGTCTCCCAAGGCTTTCTCCAGGTTCCACCATTTGTGCACGTGACAGCGGACCCGAACCGCTCGGCGATTTTGTTTTTCGTCGACTCGATATTTTTCATTCAGTGCTTTGTTTAACCCGCTGCCGCCATCTACGACGAACAAGAGTCCAACCTCTGGAAGTCCACGCGACTCCAGATCGTTCAGTAGTGCGAGGCACGATCTCGAGTTCTCCGTGTCGGCTTGATAAATTCCAAGAACGAACTTTCGCCCGTCGCAGGCAACACCAAGTGCGACGATCACTCCATGCTTTGAAAATCTTTTTCCGTCGATGAACACAGCTCGGATGTCCATCTCCTTCAGAGAGCGCTTCTGCAGATCCTCGATCTTTTTCGCCGTCGCCTTAATCCACCGTTTCGAGACGGAACTCTTTTTGAATCCGAAAGAGTTTGCGATTTTCGAGACACCTTTCTCGTAATCGCGTTGGGAAACTTTCTTGATTCCTTCGACAAACACCGCTTGGTCGAAGAGCTGCGGGTTCTGAAAATCCTCGTACGTCTGAAGACGAACTTCCTTGCCATCTTTCCCGCGCACGCGTGGAACCTCAAGAGCAACTCGCTGGTTGGCAAGAATGATGGATCCGTTCTGCGATCCCCATCGGTTGGTCACCTTCCCGTGGCGATATCGGTCACCGCAGAGTCGATTCACTTCTCGATCACATTCGGCAATAAATTCCTTCACGGCCGGCGGCAGCAGAGTGGAAATCAACAAATGCTGCGTGTCGATTGGACCGTCGAGATTTTCAAATTTTCCTTCGACGATGTCGGACTTCTTCGCGTGCTTCAGGGCCTTGCGATTGATCTTTCGGATGGCTTTCAGTACGATCTTTCCCATTGGGTGGCTCCATTTCTTCTGGTTTCAAGTTCTGCAGTAAGATATTGAAAACACAGATTTGTTGAGCCACTCAACCTTCAAATTTCAACTATGCGATGGGCATCCCCCT
>JBAXHT010000018.1 GCA_037138755.1 Armatimonadota bacterium
AACGCTCAAGATCAGAAGCGGGCCGAAACTTTGTAATTGGCGCTTACCTCCGCTCCCGTCTTCTGAATCTTGATGTTAGGCCCCCCTCGCATCGCCAGTGGAGTGAGCTTCGACATAGTCCTTCAGCACAGCATCCATACGAGCTTGCCAACCAGCTCCAGAAGCCCTGAAATAGTCAATAACCTCAGGACTATATCGGATTGAAACCAGCTGCTTTTTATTTGCCAACTTTGGACGTCCGCGAAGCACGCGAATGGGGACCATCGCGCTCATCTGCTCGTCTGTAAGCGGAAGGGCATCAGGATCTGATTCCGCCGCCGCTGTAATCAACTGATCTTCCTCAAGTGTCGGCATCTTCAGGCTGATCTTCTTTAATGGCTTTGACATAGTGATTGACCTCACGGCGATTGGCCCTGCGTAGGCTAATAATTCTCCTTGTCGACTCGCGATCTACAAAGGCTACAAAATAGAGTATGTCTCCATTTGGAGCCAAAGCAACCATCCTTACTTCACCATAGTCAGCCCGATCATCAAGCCAGACGAGTGCTGCTTCCCAACTGAGCTCAGCTGCGGCCGCCAAGGAGAGGCCATGCTTGCTCAGATTGGTCGCGTCCTTGCCAGGGTCGAAATCGTACCGCACGCTTTATCGTAGCTACGGAAACCCCCTCCGTCAACTTCGTTTCAACAAGCAGGCTTCAGGTGGGCCTAACGCTCAAGATCAGCGGCGGGCCGAAACTTTGTAATTGGCGCTTACCTCCGCTCCCGTCTTCTGAATCTTGATGTTAGGCCCCCCTCGCATCGCCAGTGGAGTGAGCTTCGACATAGTCCTTCAGCACAGCATCCATACGAGCTTGCCAACCAGCTCCAGAAGCCCTGAAATAGTCAATAACCTCAGGACTATATCGGATTGAAACCAGCTGCTTTTTATTTGCCAACTTTGGACGTCCGCGAAGCACGCGAATGGGGACCATCGCGCTCATCTGCTCGTCTGTAAGCGGAAGGGCATCAGGATCTGATTCCGCCGCCGCTGTAATCAACTGATCTTCCTCAAGTGTCGGCATCTTCAGGCTGATCTTCTTTAATGGCTTTGACATAGTGATTGACCTCACGGCGATTGGCCCTGCGTAGGCTAATAATTCTCCTTGTCGACTCGCGATCTACAAAGGCTACAAAATAGAGTATGTCTCCATTTGGAGCCAAAGCAACCATCCTTACTTCACCATAGTCAGCCCGATCATCAAGCCAGACGAGTGCTGCTTCCCAACTGAGCTCAGCTGCGGCCGCCAAGGAGAGGCCATGCTTGCTCAGATTGGTCGCGTCCTTGCCAGGGTCGAAATCGTACCGCACGCTTTATCGTAGCTACGGAAACCCCCTCCGTCAACTTCGTTTCAACAAGCAGGCTTCAGGTGGGCCTAACGCTG
>JBAXHT010000019.1 GCA_037138755.1 Armatimonadota bacterium
CTGATTAGGCTAACATAACCTGTTTCCTGGAGGATTCCGATGACCAAAACACGTAGAAAATTCACTGCTGAGCAAAAAGCCGCCATCGTTCGACGGCACCTGAAAGACAAAGAACCGATCTCCTCAATCGCTGAGGAACTATCGATTCAACCGACACAGATCCATCAATGGGTTGCCTTGGCGCTTGAGCAAGTCGAGCGGGCTTTCGAGAAATCGGCCAGGTCCGAAAAGGTTTCCCAGCGGGCCGAAGCCAAGATCAACGAACTCAAAGACCAACGGATTAGGAAGCTCGAAGAGAAGTTGATTCACAAGAATGAGGTGATCGCAGAACTCATGGAGGAGAACGTCAAGGCAAAAAAAGCCAATGGGGACCTCTAGAAGGCGTTTGGGTCCCCCACGATGTCCGAGACAAGATTGTCGACTACATGAAGTATTGGTCTAAGCGTTCCGAACTGCCCTGCAAAGACTTGCTCAAGTGGGCGAAACTCTCCACGAGCAAGTACCACACATGGCTCAAACGCTACGGAAAGATCAACGGCCATAACGGCAAAATACCACGGGACTGGTGGCTCGAAGAATGGGAGAAGCAAGCGATTCTTGACTTCCACGACAAACACCCACTCGAAGGCTACCGACGATTGACATTCATGATGCTTGACGACGACATCGTCGCCGTCAGCCCAAGCTCCACGTATCGAGTTCTCAAGAATGCAGGGCGTTTGGACCGTAGAGTCGTGCCCCCCAGCAAGAAAGGCACAGGCTTCATTCAACCAACGAAAATCCACCAGGAATGGCATACTGATATCAGCTACATCAACACCGGCGGGACGTTTTACTTCCTGATATCGGTGCTCGATGGATTCAGTCGATACATCGTGCATTGGGAGTTACGTGAAACCATGAAGGAACTGGATATCGAACTGGTCATAGCCAAAGGGATTGAAAAGCACCCTGGAGTCAAGCCTCGAATCATCAGCGACAATGGCCCTCAGTTCATCGCCAATGACTTCAAGTCATTCGTTCGCGAGTATGGTCTTACACATGTTCGAACTAGCCCCTACTACCCGCAGAGCAACGGCAAGTTGGAACGCTGGCACGGATCACTTAAAAGCGAGTGCATCCGTCCCGGTTCGCCTGCGACAAAGGAGGAAGCCGAGAAGCGTATTGCAAAGTACGTGAGCTACTACAACACCGTCCGATTGCACAGCGCGATTGGATACATTACCCCGGCCGACTGCCTCGCAGGGCTCAGCGAGGTGATCGGAAAAGAACGCGACAGAAAGCTGGAAGCAGCTCGCAAGTTGCGTCAAGAGAAACGAGCTGCAACGAAACAAGTTGCCTAGCGGCTTCGAAGCGATTACAACAAAGGTATCTTCACGAAGGATAAGGCTCTGCAGAGGTGCAACCTGAGCGTCGTGAAG
>JBAXHT010000020.1 GCA_037138755.1 Armatimonadota bacterium
AAGTTGTCGCGTCATTATCATCAGCTTGTGGGCCTGAATTCGGACTGGGCCATTTCACATGTGCAGCTCGATGTGCAGAGCCGAACGCTGACAGTGTCCCTGGAATTCGTGGGCACTCGAGTGGTGTGCCCGGAGTGTGGAGCCGCCTGTGCGATGAAGGATCATGCGGCTGAGCGGAGTTGGCGTCACCTGGATGCGATGCAGTTTCAGACGACTCTGACCGCCCGGATTCCCCGCTGTTCGTGCAACCGTTGCGGCGTGAAAACGATTTCGGTGCCTTGGGCGGAGAAGCACAGCCGTTTCACTCTACTGTTTGAGGCCTTCGCTGTTGATGTACTTCAGGCAGCTGGGAGCATCCAGGCCGCGGCGTTACTCCTTGGTATCGATTGGTCGACAGCGCAGGTCATCATGAAGAAGGCGGTAGACCGTGGGCTTGAGCGACGAAGTCTCGACGAAGTGAGGCACGTTGGCATCGATGAGAAGAGCTTCGGTGCAGGTCAGGATTACGTGAGCGTGATGACAGACATCGATCAATCTCGCGTGCTCGAAGTGACTCCGGATCGTACGACTGATGCTGCCAATCAGCTGTGGAAAACACTGTCCGAGGAGCAGCGGAGCAAGGTCAAGGCTGTCTGCATCGATATGTGGCAGGCCTATGAGGCAAGCACGGAGAGAAACGTCCCGAATGCTCGAATCGTTCATGATCGCTTTCATATCGCAAAGTACCTGAATGAAGCTGTCGACAAAGTTCGCCGCTCGGAACACCGCGAGCTTCAGGAGAGCGGTGATGATCGGCTCAAAGGCCTGCGACAGATCCTGCTATTCAATCCAGAGAATCTGAGCGACGAGAAGAATAAGGAACTCGCAGAACTGCGGAAGAGCACCCTGGCGACCGGCCGTGCCTGGAGTCTCAAGGAGTTGTTCCGCTTCTTTTGGCAGGAAGGCGATGCAGTGGGTGGTCGAGCATTCTTTGATTCATGGTACGCTTGGGCGATCCGCAGCAGACTCGATCCCATCAAGAAGGTCGCTCGGATGCTGAAGACTCGCCTCGACAGAATCCTGACATGGTTTTCTTCCCCGATCAGCAACGGACCAGCCGAAGGATTCAACAGCCGGATTCAATCGATCAAGTCCGCAGCACGAGGCTTTCGTATCTTTGAACACTATCGAATTCGAATTCTCTTCTTCTGCGGAAAACTTAGCCTAAAACCCAGTGAAAAATAGCCACGAAAATCCCAGAAGAGCC